>JAPPKI010000354.1 GCA_028820035.1 bacterium
CGTCGGGGTTGGTTGGGGCGGGGGGATGGGGAGAGGGGTCGCCGTCGGCGTGGTCGGTGGGATCGAAGAGCCGGTTCAGGCCGAGAAGGGTGAATGCATGATCCCGTTGGCGGCCGCCGTCGGCGTGGAGCAGGGGGACGGGCACCGCGCCAGCTCGCCAGCAGGCCCGGTAGGCGACCACGCCCTCAGGGCTGGTGGGGAGTTGGAAAGCAGTGGGCTGGCCCGGTTCGAGATCAGCCGACGCCCGCTGGGCCCAGTCGATCACCTCCCCGGTGGACAGGCGGCGGTCTCCGGCGACGATGAAGTCGTCCCGTCGGGGCACGACGGTGAGCAGGTCGTGGATGAAGGTCATCCGGGGTAGCGCTCGGTGAGGATCTGTTGGACGCCGATGCGGTCGATCTTGCCCGAGTCGAGCCAGGGGAGCTCGTCGGGGGTCTCGTAGACGGCGAGATGGCGGGGAACCTTGTACGACGCCACCCGCGCCGCGGTATAGGCGACGAGCTGCTCGGCGGTCAGCTGCTGACCGGGGCGCAGTACCACCGCGGCGGCCACGTCCTCCAGCCGGTCGGGATGGGGCACGCCGCAGACGAAGGCGTGCATGACCTCTTCGGGCTCTTCCAGCACCAGCTCCACCTCTCGGGGGGCGATGTTCATGCCCGCCGACTTGATGAGGTCGCCCATCCGGCCGGTGAAGAAGAAGTAGCCGTGCTCGTCGAAGTAGCCGCGGTCGCCGGTGCGGTACCAGCCGTCGGGGGTGAAGGCGTCGGCTCGCTCCACCTTGTACAACCCGGTCATGAGGGCGTAGCCCCGAACCCACACCTCGCCCTGCTCCCCCGTCGGGCAGTCTTCGCCGGTGGCCGGATCGACGATGCGGTGCTCCATGCCCGGAACGGTCCAGCCGAAGGATCCCCGCTTCTCCTCGGGCAGCTGGTTGCCCATCACGCCCAAGGTGTGGGGGCCGAGGGTCTCGGTCATGCCCAGCGAGTTGACCCGCAGCTCGACGTCGCCGATCCGCAGCTCGGGGGGCAAGAGCACGTCGAGGCTGCCGCCCCGCACCGAGGACAGGTCGCGCTTTTCGAAATCGGGGTGGTCGGTGAGCATCCTGGACATGTGGGGCCAACCGGCGACGATGGTCACCCGCTCCCGCTCGATGAGAGCCAGAGTCTCGCCTGGGTCGAATCGCTCCTCGAACACCATTGCGGCGCCCACGTGGATGGCGGCCACCAGGGTGAACGACATGCCCCCCACCCAGAACAGCGGCATGGGGGTGTAGAGGCGGTCGTCGGGGGTGAGGTCGCGGTATTGCCCCAGGTTGTGGGCGTGGCGCACCATCGACCCCTGGGTATGGATGGCGCCCTTGGGCGCGGCGGTGCTGCCCGAGGTGTACACCACCACGAACTCATCGGCCGGGGTCACCTGGGCCTCGGCGGCGACCAAGAGCTCGTCGCTCACCGCCTCGCCGGCGGCCAGTAGGTCGTCCATCGACCTGGCCCAGGGCCGATCGGGCTGGCCCCAAACCCACACCGATCGCAGATAGGGGTGCGACAGTGACCGGATGGCGGGGTCGTCGCCGGGGCTGGCGATCTCCTCGATGCGGTCGAGGTAGTCGTGACCAAGATGGCGGGGGGCGCACAACAGCACCTGCACGTCGGCGTGGCGCAGGGCCCAATCGAGCTCTCGGGCCTTGTAGTAGGTGTTGAGCATCACGCCGAGGGCGCCGATGCGGCCGATGGCCAGCCAGGCGGCGATCCAGTCGGGGCCGTTGGGGGCCAGCAGCCCCACCCGAGTGCCCTTGCCCACGCCGATGGCCAGCAGCCCCTTGGCTAAGGCGGCCGAGGCGTCGTCGGCGTCGGCGTAGGTCATGCGCTGTTCTTCCAGCACGCCCAGCAGCCGATGGCCGTGGGCATCAACCGCCGCCCGGATCATCGCCGGAATGGTCGGCTCGTAGGGCGGGAACTCGATCGGATCGGCCGGGGCGGGAACCGGCAGGACGACGGGGCCGGTCGGGGCGGGGTCAGGCATTTAAGTGCTCTGGGAGGGGGCGATGACGGTTTCGCCGTAGCGGCGCATGGTGTCGAGGGTGGCTTCGATGTCGTCGCCGGGGAGGTTGACGGTGATCCAGGTCACTCCCAGCGCTTCCAGATCCGCCAGGGCGGCGATGTGGGCGTCGGCGTCGAAGTCGGGGTCGGCCGGTCGGCCGCCGACGTGGTTCAGATAGCTGACGTCGATGTCGGCGGGGTCGCGGCCGGCCTCGTCGACATAGGTCCACAGCTCGTCGAGCAGGGCCGCCAAGTCGTCCAGGGTCTCCAGCGGCGGGGTCCGGGCCGTGGTGGCCAACACCCGGGGAGCGGGAAAAGGGGTCCAGCCGTTGGCAACGGTGGCCACCCGACGGCGGGCCCGCTTGGAGTTGCCGCCGATCCAAATGGGGGGATGGGGCTGCTGCACCGGTTTGGGGTTGGCGGTTTGGCCCAAGGCGGTGAACGTGCTGCCCTCGTAGGCGAAATCGTCGGTGGTCCAGATGCCGATCATGGCCTCAAGAGCCTCGTCGAAGATCTGGTTGCGGTTGTTGAAGTCGACGCCGAGGGCCTTGAACTCGCCTTTGAGGTAGCCGGAGCCGGTGGCGAAGATGAACCGACCGCCGGAGAAAGCGTCGATAGTGGCGATGGCCTTGGCCATGATGAACGGGTTCCTGTAGGGCACCACCACAATGTTGGGGATGAGCTTGATGCGGTCGGTGATGGCGGCGCAGAAGGCAAGGGCGGCGAATGGGTCCACGGCATCGTGGCCACCGGCGTTGAGCCAGCGGTCGGTGGGGGCGGGATGGTCGGTGAAGCCCAGTCCGTCGAACCCGGACTCCTCGGCGGTGCGGGCGAAGTCCACCACTCCCTGCTTGGTGATCAGCCTCTGATCCCAGGGGTGGGCCACCATCGGAAACGTCACTGCGAACTTCATGGATCTCCTCTTTTGTGCGCGTCTTACTGTGCAGCACCGCTGCGAGCGTCGCAAGCGGCTCGCCATTGGGGGTAGCGGCGGTTGGCGGCCACGGCCCAGTCGGCTCGGGGCTCAACTCGGCGACCAGTGCGGGCCCAGCGACGAGCCTCGGACCAGTCGCCGGACTCTAGGCCAGCGCAGATGTGGGCCAGCCAGGCCGCTCCCCTTGCGGCCCCTTCGGGCACGGCGGTGACGTCTACCGGCAGGTTGGTGGCATCGGCCAGGGCCTGCATCCAGCGCTCGACCTGAGTGCCTCCGCCCACGGCCACAATGCGCTGGGGGTTCGTGCCCGCCAAATCGAGGTGGTGGCGGACAACGAATCCGGCGGCCTCGTAGGCCGCGGCCAGCACATCGGCGGGGGTGTGGCCCACATCGAGGCCGACCAGTGCGGCCCGCAAGTCGGGATCGTGGCGGGGGGTGCGCTCGCCGCGGATGTAGGGCACCCACAGCGGCAGGCGGTCGGGGTGGTCTGGCTCAGAGGTCGGATCGCCGGTGAGGGCCCGGACCCGCTCCAGGAACAGGCCACCGGCGTTGCTCGGCCCGCCGATGGCGGACAGGCCGGGTTGGAGATGGGGGATGGTCCACAGCCCCTCGGCCTCGGGCCACCCCTCGCCCACCGCCCAAGTGATGAGGGTGGTGCCGCAGATCACCAGCACGTCGCCGGGAGAATCGGCCCCGGCGACGAGCTGCTCGGCCAGTGCGTCCACGGTGCCGGCGGCCACCGGGACTCCGCCCCGATGGCCCGCCGGGGCGGAGTCCATGGCCAATTCGGGCAGGCGGTCGGGATCGCACCACTGGGCGTCCCACCCGTCGGCGCCGAACACCGGAAGGCAGGTCATAGCGGTGACCCCGTCGATGGCAGCGGCTCCGCACAACGCGTGGCTGGCCACCGCCTGGGCCGGCCAGTAGGCGTGGGCGTCGGGCACAGCGTGCTCCAGCGAGCGCAAAAAGCCGACGAACTCGCCGTCGGGATGGTGGCCCCGGTGGTCGCCGTACAGGATTCCCGGCGAGACCGGCACCCCGCTGCCATCGACCGCAGCCAGCGACGGAACCATGGCGGCCAGGCCGATGCCGGCCACTCGGTGATCGGCCGACACCGAATCGCAGGCTTCGATCACGCCGGTACGCCACACCGCAGCCGCATCGTGCTCGAGCACCGCCGGAGTGGGGGCGTTGATGGCGTGGGGGATGCGAATCCGGGCGCAGACTTCGCCGTGGGCGTCGACCGCTATCGCCTTTACCGAGGTGGTGCCGATGTCGATGCCCACCGTCATCTCGACTGTCTCAGCCACAGCCGACAACGGTAGCGGTCTGCCGTCGAATTGGCGGAGCGTCGATGGCGTGGACTGCCGTCTCGAAACCTACGCTCGTAGCGTGGGTCGACCGAGAGCGCTGGTAACCGCTCCGCTGCGGGGGCCGGGTTTGGACCGGCTGCGGGATGTGGCCGACGTGGAGTTCGATCCGTGGATCGACTACCAGCCCATCCGGCTGTACGGCGCCGACGATTTGGCCGCCCGCCTGGCGGAGGTGTCGGCCGATCTGCTGGTGTGCGAGGCCGACGAATGCCGGGGGCCGGTGTTCGAACAGCCGCTACGGGTGGTGGCCTCCACTCGGGGTGACCCCACCAACGTGGATGTGTCCGGGGCTACCGCGGCGGGCATCCCAGTGCTGCATGCCCCGGGGCGCAATGCCGACGGGGTGGCCGAGATAGCGGTGGCGCTGATGTTTGCCGTCAATCGGCACCTGGTGATGGGCGATCGGGACATGCGGGCGGGCACGGTGTTCACTGACACCATCCCCTACCAGCGTTATCGGGCTTGGCAGGTAGGGGGCCGCACCGTGGGACTGGTGGGGCTGGGCGCGGTCGGACGAGCGGCCAAATGGCGCTTCGAGGGTCTCGGTATGAGAGTGATCGCCTACGACCCCTATCAGCCCGACGCCGACTGTGATCTGGACGAATTGCTGGCCACCGCCGACGTGGTGTCGATGCACGCTCCGGCCATGCCGGAAACGGAGGGGATGATCGGCGCCGAGCAGTTCGCAGCCATGCGGCCGGGGACCATCTACCTGAACACCGCCCGGGCCGCACTGCACGACACCGACGCCCTGGTGGAGGCATTGGCCTCGGGGCATCTGGGGGGTGCGGGCCTCGACCATGTGCAGGGAGAGATCCTTCCCCCCGACCATCCGCTGACCAAACTCGACAACGTGGTACTGACGCCACACATCGGCGGCGCCACCTACGACACCGAGGTCAACCAGACTGACATGGTGGTGGAGGACATCTGCCGGCTGCTGGCTGGCGAGCGCCCCCACCGCCTGGCCAACCCGGAGGTATGGCGATGACCGACCGCGCCGACATTCGAGCCCAAGTGGTGGCCGCCGCCCAGGCGATGGATGCGGCCGGACTGGTGGTGGGCACCGCGGGGAACGTCTCAGGGCGGGCCGACGACGGGATGATCTGGCTTACGCCGTCGTCGCTTCCCTACGACCAGGTGAGCATCGACAACCTGGCGGCGGTTGACCAGGACGGGAATCTGTTGGAAGGCACGTCTCGGCCGTCCACCGAGAAGGCCATGCACCTGGCCTGCTATCGGGCGTTCCCCGAGGTGGGCGGGGTGGTGCACTGCCACCCGATTCATGCCTCGATGTTCGCGGTGGCCCACAAGAGCATCCCAGCGGTGATCGAGGAGGTCATCGTGTACCTGGGCGGGGATGTGGCGGTAACCGATTATCGGCCCACTGGCTCCGAGGAGTTGGGCGAAGAGGTGGTGCGCCATCTGGCCGACCGCTCAGCGGTGTTGATGGCCAATCACGGAATGCTGTGCATCGGCGAGTCACCCGACCACGCCCTGCACGCCGCCCTGGTAGCCGAGCACACCGCGCGCATCGTGTGGGGCGCCAGCCGCCTTGGCGACGCCGTCGATTTGCCCGACAAAGCCCGCACCGACTTCGAGGGCGTCTACACCTACCTCCGGTCCGAGACCTGGTCGGCCTCCTAGCAGTCAGACAGTGGCGAGTTCGAGGGGGGCGATTTCTTCGAGGGTGATGGGGCGGTCGGCGACGCCTTCAAAGGCATCGTTGGCGGAATAGACCTCTTCGCCCCTCAGGCGGGCCTCGGGATCGTCGAGATCGACTGGCCACACGATTCCCATGCGGGCTTGGGCGAGGTAGTAGGAGTCCACGTCGGGAACCTCGATGCCCATGGCCTCCAAAGTGCGGCCGGGGTAGGCCATGCTCATCACGCCCTCTGTGAACACCGCATCGTCGTCGGCAATTACTCGGTCGCAGTCGAACTCGAGCCGGTGGGCGCCGGTCTGCACGATGCTGCGGTCGTAGAAGCCCCGGATGGCGTCGCGGTCACCGCCGGGGCTGGCGATGGGATCGTCGGGGTTCGACCAGATGATGTACTGGGGCTTCTCGCTGAGGGTGGCCACCACCCCTTCGATGTCGGCCTGGGCCTCGCACTTCATATGGGCCAGCACCAGCTCCAGCACATGGCGCCGCCGGGGGTTGGTCTCAGCCTCCAGCTTCTCGGCCACCAGCCGCCACGTCTTGTTGGGATTCATCTTCATCGGGTTCCCTCCGTTTGTTGCCTTCCCCGACAATAGAGGTCACACTCAGTTCATCTCCAAGGGAGCAATATCGTCGAGGCTGATGGGACGGTCGGCGATCCCCTCGAAGCGGTCGCCCTCGGCATAGACCTCTTCACCCGACAGCCGGGCCTCGGGGTCGTCGGGGTCGATCGGCCACACGATGCCCATCCGGACTTCGGACAGGTAGTAGGAGTCAACGTCGGGAACCTCGATGCCCATGGCTTCCAGCGTGCGGCCGGGGTAGGCCATGCGCATGACCCCTTCGGTGAACATGGCTTGGTCGTCGACGATCACCCGATCCAGGTCGAGCTCCCAGCGGTGGGCGCCGGTTTGCACCAGGGCGCGGTCGTAGAGGTCGCGGATGGCGTCCTTCGAGCCGCCGGGGCTGGCGACGGGGTCGTCGACGTTAGGCCAGATCTTGTATTGGGGCTTGTCGCTGAGCGTGTCGATCACCCCCTCGATGTCGAGCCGGAGCTCGCGCTGCATGTGGTGGAGCACCAGTTGCAGGACGTGGCGCCGCCGGGGGTCGGTCTCCGCCTCCAGCCGCTCGGCCACCAGCAGCCAAGATTTGTCGGGATTGATCTTCATCACCACCGCCCTTGCATCGGCTTCGACGATAGAGGCTGGGCATAGGGTCGAACACAGGCGACAACTAGGGTCGCTGGGCGATGAGCGATCGGGAGTTTGCCGGCAAGACGGCGATCGTCGGTATTGGGGGCAGCGATTTCGCCGGGCTGTACCGCACACCCGATCCAGAGCGGACCGGGGAGTCGCTGGCCACCGAGGCCATTGCGGCGGCTATTGCCGATGCCGGGCTGGAGAAATCGCAGATCGACGGGCTCATCACCGGAGGGCTGCCCCACTATGAGCCGGTGGCCTACCGCACCGGGCTCACCGACGTGCGCTTCGTGGTGGACTATCCCCAGGCCGGGCGCATGTGCGCAATGGCTCTGATGCACGCCGCCACCGCGGTACACCACGGGCTGGCCGACTACGTGGTGCTGTTCAACTCGGTGGTGTTCCGCACCCAGGGCACCAAGTTCGGCGCCCAGCCCCAAGGGCTGCTGTACGACACGATCTACGGGATGGCTTCGCCGGGAGCGCAGTATTCGATGGGGTTCACCCGCTATCAGGCCGAGTACGGGGGCACCGAGGAGCAGCTCGGGGCCATCCCGGTGGCCATCCGCTCACATGCCCGGATGACTCCGGGGGCCATCATGCAACAAGAGATGACCATCAACGACTATCTAGCCTCCCGGTATATCGCCGAGCCGCTGCGGCTGTTCGACTACTGCCTGGTGAACGATGGAGCGGTGGCCTATGTGGTGACCACCGCGGAGCGGGCCCGGGACCTGGCTCATCCCCCCGTGTTGATCGCCGGCACTGCGGGGCGGGCCAACTTCCGGGAGTGGTACGTGGACTTAGGGTTCTGGGACGAGGCCTGCCGGTCGATGAAGGCCGATCTGTTCGACCCGCTGGGGGTGACCACCGAAGACATCGACTGCCTTCAGGTGTACGACAACTTCAGCGTGTCGGTGCTGTGGGGGCTGGAGGGATTCGGGTTCGCCCCCAAGGGCCAGGGTTTGGAGTGGGTGCAGAACGGCCGTATCGCTTTGGGCGGAGAGCTGCCGATCAACACCAGCGGGGGGATGCTGAGCGAGTCGTACCTCCAGGGGTGGAACCAGCACGCCGAGGCGGTACGCCAGCTGCGGGGCCAGGCCGACAAGCGTCAGGTGCCCGACTGCGACTGGTCGCTGTACTGGTGCCTGTCGGCTTTGCCGGGAGCATCGCTGCTGTGCCGGGACGGGCTGCTGTGAGCGACCATGTCGGCTACACCAAACCGCTGCCGACGGTTACCCACGAGGATCGGGAGTTCTGGGCTGCGGCCCGCGAGCACCGCTTCGTTCTGCCGAAGTGCCAAGCGTGCGGGCACGTGTGGTTTCCCCCTTATGCCTCTTGCCCCGCGTGCCTGTCGTTCGACCGGGGATGGACTGAGGCGTCGGGCCGGGGCACAGTGTGGGGCTTCACCATCATGAGGCAGCCCTACATCCCGACGTTCGAACCGGAGCTCCCCTACAACGTGGTGCTGGTGGAGTTGGAGGAGGGGCCGATGGTGTACTCCAACCTCGTGGGCATCGACAACGACGCCATCGCGTGCGGCCTGCCTGTTGAGGCCGAGTTCGAGGACGCCACCGACGAGATCACCCTCATCAAGTTCCGCCCCGTTTGAGGGCCTGCTCTAGATGGTGGGCTGGCTAGATGGTGGTCATGCCGTGGGCATGGCCGGCGGTGTAGCCGCCGTCCACCGGCAAGGCAACGCCGGTGACAAATGAGGAGTCATCGGAGGCCAAGAAGAAGGCCGCTCCGGCGATCTCGGAGGGGAGTCCCCAGCGCTTGAGCTTGTGCTGGTCGCGGATGCTGTCGGCAATCGGCCCGAGATGGGGGATGACCGACTGGAACATGGGGGTGTCGATGAACCCGGGGCAGATGGCGTTGGCCCTGATGTTGGCTGGGCCGTAGTCGTTGGCGATGTTCTTGGTGAGCAGGATCACCCCGCCCTTGGAGGCGTTGTAGGTGCTGCCCCCCTCGCACCCCTCGAGCCCCTCCACGCTGGCGATGGTGATGATGCTCCCCGAGCGGGCCTCCACCATGGGCTTGAGAGCGGCCCGGCACGACAGCATGGTGCCCTTGAGGTTGATGTCCTGCACCCGGTCCCACTCCTCGACGTCGAGCTCGTGAACCTGGCCGCCACCCGCCACCCCGGCGGCGGTGACCAGAACGTCGAGGCGACCGTGGTCTTGGACGATCTGGCCGACCAGCTCTTCTTGGGCGTCGGCGTCGCGCACATCGACCAAGTGGAAGCTTGACGCCGGTGCCGTTTCGGCCACTGCCTTCCAGCCATCGCTTTCGGCAATGTCGGAGCCGATCACCACGGCTCCCTCCTCGGCGAACCGTTCTGCGGAGGCCAAACCGATGCCCGATGCCGCTCCGGTGACCCACGCCACTCTGCCTTCTAGTCGTCCCATGAGTGCTGCCTCTCTCTGTTGTGCGGTCGGGCGAATCGTAGGTGGCGGTAAAGACGTGCGCTCAGCCCTGGGACGGGCCGACCAGAGAGCCGGGAAGCTCGCCGGTGGGCTCGCCCTCCCGGTAGGTGGCGACGCCGTTGGCGATGGTGGCTCGGAAGCCGCCTGGCTCCCGGGTGAACCGCCACGACCCGCCAGGCACGTCGCGCACCTTCACCTCTGATCCCAGGGAGATCTCGTCGAGGCTGAACACGGCCAGATCGGCCGCCTTGCCCGGAGCGACCACTCCCCGATCGGCCAGCCCGAAGAAGCCCGCAGTGCGGCCGGTCAGCACATGGACCGCCTCCTCCAACCCCAGCAAGCCGGTGTCGCGGTGATAGTGGGTGAGCAGATGGGTGCTCTGGCCGGCGCCACAGAACAGCTGGAGGTGGGCACCGCTGTCGTTGACGTTGGTGAGGGTGTGAGGCGAGCGGATCACCTCAGCCAAAGCAGGCTCGTCGTGTACGTCGGGCACCGCCCGCAGCGACGAGCCGATGCCGTTGTCCAGCAGCCAGGAGGCCAGCGCATCGGAAACATGCTTGCCGGTGTTAGCGGCGTGGTCGGCCAAAGAGATCCCGAGGGGGCCGACCCCGGTCTCGGACAGGGCGAATATCAGTGTGTGGGGGTGATCTACCCGAGCGCGGCGGGATTTCTTGCGATTGTCCCAGTCGGAGCGGGCCTTATCCCGCCATGCGGGGTCGGCCAACAAGGTCACCTTGTCCTCGGGAGGCCCGTTGACTAAGTCGTTCCAAGCGGGAACCCGCTGGAAGGTCAGCGCCTTCTCAAAGTTGAAGTACAGATCCAGCGGCTTGGTGCCCACCGTGGGCCAGAAGTCCACTCCGGCCTCCCGAAGGCGGCGGTCGAAGGCCAGCGTGTCGGCCCGGTAATCGGCCTCATTGGCCATGGCGGGGATGGCTGTCCACTGTCCCCGGACGCCCCGAGGTCCGGCCATGGCGGCAAAGCGCTCCACGTCGTGGAAGTTGTGCTCGGGCTCGTTGAACCGGGTGATGGCCTGGAAGGTGGCACCGGGGTGGGCGGCCAAAACGTCAAAAAGCGCTGTGTATTCGGTGTCATCGGCGTGGCGGCTGGGCACCAGTCGCAGGGTGCGGTCGAGGTCGAAGCCGTTGGTGGACAGGCCGAGGGCACCGGCAGCCAGGGCATCGTCGAGGGCTTGGGCCATGGCGGTGCGCTCCGCAGGGGTGGCGGGGCGCTCCCAGGCGGCATCGCCCATGACGTAGGTGCGCAGGCTGATGTGTCCGACGTAACCGGCGATGTTGGCGGCAGTGGGCTGGTGGGCGAGGGCGGCCCGGTATTCCGGCCACGTGGCCCACGTCCAAGGCACCTCCTTTTCGAAGGCCACCAGGGGCAGGTCTTCCAGGAAGCAGAACAGATCCACCACTTCTTGGCGCTGGGGGCCGTCAAGCGGCGCCATCGACATCCCGCAATTGCCGAACACAGTGGTGGTAACCCCGTAGCTGGGCAGCGGATCAAAGGAGGGATCCCACCACATGGCCCCGTCGAGATGCGTATGGGTCTCGATGATGCCGGGAGTAACCAGCGCACCGGATGCGTCCACCACTTGCTCGCCGTCGGAGGCCAGGCTGGGGCCGACTTCCGCGATGATGCGCCCCCGCACTCGCACATCAGCCCGCCGGGCCGGTGCGCCCGTGCCGTCCACCACATTTCCCCCGCGGATCAAAAAGCCGTTCATGGCCATGACAGTACTGCCGTGCTTCGACCTGGACAGATGCCGTTACGCCACCAAGCGAACACGCTGGTGTTTGACGGCACCGAGGTGGAGGTGGCCGTGGCGGTCGGGCTCGTCGACCAGCTCCAAGCGGGGCAGCACGGGCAGAATGGCTTTGAGCATGGCCCGCAGCTCCCAGCGGGCCAGGTTGGCGCCCAAGCAAAAATGGACGCCGTGGCCGAAGGCCATGTGCTGGTTGGGATTGCGGCCCACGTCGAAGCGGTAGGGATCGTCGAACACTGCATCGTCTCGGTTGGCCGACGGGTAGAACACGCCTATGGTGTCGCCCTCTTTGATCCTTTGGCCGTGGCGCTCCACGTCGGCGGTGGCGGTGCGGGCGAACTGGATCACCGGGGAGGTCCACCGCAAGATCTCCTCCACCGCGGGCTCGCTCAGGGACTCATCGGCCAGGAGGCGGTCGATCTGGTCGCGGTTCTGGAGCAGAGCGGTGACGCCGGAGGTGGTGGCGTTGCGGGTGGTTTCGTTGCCCGCGCCAAGAAGCAGGGTGATGTAGCCGGTGAGCTGTTGGGTGTTGAGCGGGCAGCCGTCGACCTCGCCCTGGACCACGGCGCCGGTGAGGTCGTCGCGGGGCTCGGCCTGGCAGTCTTCGATGATCGTCCCGATATAGGCACTGAAGTCTTTGCCCATCCGGAACCTCAGGTCGTCGAAGGTCTCGCCCGGCTCGGCCCACCGCATGTTCTCCTCGTCGTTGAACGCCATCTCGGTGAACTTGTGGACCTTCGACCAGTCTTCGATGTCCAGGCCCATGAGATCGCAGATGGTGGCCAGCGGGAGCTTCACGGCGTAGTCCAGCACCAAATCGGCTTCGCCGTCGCGCTCCAGAATCTCTACGAACTCGCCGGTGAACCGGGCGGCGTATTGGGCGAGGTGCTCCTCGTGCTCCCGCATCGCCCGGGGGGTGAAGCGGCGGGCGGTGAGCAGTCGGAACCGGGTGTGGCGGGGACGGTCCAAGAACACCATGTCCATGGGCTCGTCGAGGTCCCAGCCCAGTTCGGTGAGCCGCCGTTCCCGGCGCTCCCACATGCCCTTGTCCTCTTCGATGGAGGCCAAGCGGAGGCGGGGGCCGCCGTTGATGAACAGCTTGTCGTTGGACGACACCCAGTGGATGTCCTCGTGGCGGGTGATGGCCCAGAACGGCTCGATGTCGGGGCGCTCATACCAGTGCACCGGAGCCTCGGCTCGCAGCAGATCCCACGCGGCCCACGGGTAGCCGCGGTCCTGGTACAGGTCGGTGGAGTGAATGTCGATCTCGTCGAGCGATAGTGGCCTGGTGTCTGTGATGGTCATGCGTTGGTCCCCCGCGCTTGCTTGCAGAGACATATTGGCAGAGCGGCGTGGGTGGGCTCTAAGTGCTCTCGCTTCTGAGGCCCTCCCACAACCTCGAGCGGAGAGGTTCGGGGGCTACGAGTTCGAATGACTGGTTGTCGAGGCGGGCGAAGCCTTCTAAGGGGTGGTGGGGGCGCCACCAGAGGGCGTTGGGGCTGACGGAGTTGGGGCCGGCCAGGTAGCGGATGTAGCTGGCAGCCAGCATGGTGGCGGAATCCTCCACGAACTGCTCGGTTAGCTCGATGGGGCAGACCATCACGGTGTGGGCCGCGGGCACGGTCACCACCGCGCCCTGCGGACTGATGTCGGGAACTGTGCGGGCGAAGTCGAGCAGGTGGCCAGTCACGAACAGGGACTCGCCGGTGAAGACCTGTATGTTGCCGGGTAAATCGCTCCCCTCTATGGCGTTCAGCGGTTCATCCATCAAGGTGTTGGCCAGCGCAACCGCCATCACCTCGCCCGGCTCGATGCCCCATTTCTCGAAGTAGCTGCGGTCTACCGGGCAGGCGGCACCGTCCAAGTCCACCGACAGGCAGGCGGAGAGCCCCAACGGCAGAGGATCGCAGACGGGGTCGATCTGGTTCAGATGATGGGGACCGACCACCCTCAACCGCAGATCGGGCCGGAGCTTCTGGTAGTCGGCTAGGCGCTCGGCCAGAGCCTCAGGAGAGAAGTCGTCGAGCCGGGCGACGTGGTTGTAG
>JAPPKI010000104.1 GCA_028820035.1 bacterium
GAATTGAACGACTTGCTCGGCCGCTTTGTGGCCCGCGGCGGCGACGGCACTTCCATTGCCGGACTCTCGCTGGTCATTCTCGACGATGTCAGCGACGCTCTCGGCCAAGAGGCGGCTCAATTGCGGGCCCATGAGATTGCCGATTCATTCGATACGGCATCCCTCGATGTCACCATCATCACGCTGGCCAAGAGCGATGCCGAGGGCAAGGATGCCCGAGAAGAGAACCTGCTGATCCTCACCGTGATCGCTCTGGCAGTGATCGTGGTTTTACTGGCCCTGTTCTACCGGAACCAGTCCGACGTCCACATCACCATGCTGGGCCTCGGCATGACGATCCTCTGGACGTTCGGCGCCCTCTCCTGGCTCTCCCCCGGCGGTGTTGGCATCGTCGATCCCGACAACATCCTCCTGACACTCGTTCCCGTCCTGCTCATCAGCCTGTCGGTGGACTACGCGCTTCAGATCGTCGGGCGCTACCGCGAGGCGCTGCGTGAAGGCGACGAGGGGGACGACAATGCAGAGAAGGGCGAAGAGGCCAACGAGGGCGGCGACGCCTCCGGGCGGGCCATTGCCCACTCTGTGCGACTGTGCGGCGTGCCGGTCTTGCTGGCCGCGGGCACAACCGCAGTCAGCCTGCTGGCCAACTTGAGCAGCCGCTTCGAGCCCATAGCTGACTTCGGCATCATCGCCAGCATCGGGGTCATCTCGGGCTGGATCGTGATGACCAGTTTCGTGCCCTCCGCTCGACTGGCGCTGGACCGGCGACTGGCCGCCAAAGGAAAGAAGCCGACAACCCGCCCCGTGGCCGACACCATTCCCGGTGCGGCCGCCGTTCTGCCCCGCGTTGCTACTGCCGTAGTGCGCCGCCCGATTCCGGTCTTGGGCGCAGCCGTTGTCCTAACTGTGCTGGCTGTCGTGGCGGCCAGCAACCTCAGCACCACTTTCGCCGTCAAGGATTTCTTGCCCAAGGACTCTGACACGTTCAAGAGCTTCGACTTCCTGGAGGAGAACTTCGACGGCAGCGCAACGCTCATGACGGTGCTCATCGAGACCGACCTCGACAGCAATCGAGCCGTAGGGGACCTGACCGGCCTTCACTCCACCCTGGTTGACTCCGAACTCCGACCAAACGGCATCGTGGGGCCTCCGTTGGCCTCAGCCGGGATGTTGCTTGACGACTGGACGGGCCGGAGCGGACAACCAGACGACAGCTACGACCCCGACGTCGCGGCCGCCTTCGACAACCTGGCCGCTGGCAGTGTGGCCACCGACGAAGAGGTCCGTCGGGCCTGGGAACAGTTGAGAAGGGCAGACCCAGAGGGATTTGCGGAGGTGATCGACCTCCGTGCCGACGGCCTCGACCGCACCATCATTCAGATACCCGTCGCGGTGGAGGACAACGAGGCGCTCCAAGAGTTGATTGACGAGCTCGAGTCGCTTTGGGGAGGCGCCGTCGGAGAGATCACCGTCACTGGAGGCGACGCCCTAATCGCCCTGATCACCGAGGAACTGGCTGCCAGCCAAGCGCTAAGCGTGGGTCTTGTGATCGCCGCCGCGCTGGCAATCCTCGTGGCGTACTTCGCAATCAGCCGATCCCGCCCAGCGCTCGGGTTGATCACCATCATTCCCATAGCGATAACCCTTGCCTGGCTGCTGGGGGCCATGTGGGTGTTTGGGATCTCCTACAACATGGGCACCGCGCTCATGGTGGTGCTCACGATCGGGATCGGGGTTGACTACACGATCCACCTGACGCATCGCTTCTTGGAGGAGCACGAGGAGGCGGAGCAGGTCGTTGACGGCATACGGCATGCGATGACCACCACTGGCGGGGCTCTCCTGGCCAGCGCGCTCACCACCGCCCTCGGGTTGTTGGCGCTACTCTTCTCACCGCTCGTGCCGATGCAAGAACTGGGGATACTGGCCGCGGTGGCTATCCTGTTCGGTTTGATCGCCACGTTCACTGTGCTCCCGTCGCTACTGGTGCTCTGGGCCCGCTACCACCGCTGGCGAGCCCACTAGGTCAGTCTGGCTAGCAGCGGCTACAGCGCGGCCCGCCCGGCGCTGAGGCCGCCGTCTACGTAGATGACCTGTCCTGTCACGTAGCGGGCGTCGTGCGAGGCCAAAAAACCCACCACATCGGCGATGTCGTCGGGCTGGCCGTTTCGGCCTAGGGGCACGGCCTTAGCCCTGCGCCGGCCTAGCTCGCCCTCGTAGTTGACCTGGGTGCCCTCGGTTTGGATCATCCCCGGGCCGACGGCATTGGCCCTGATGCCCCGACGGGCCAACTCAAGGGCGGACTGCTTGGTGAAGCTCTCCACCGCGGCTTTGGACGCCGGGTAGATGCCCACCCCCGGCGAATTGGAATAAGCGGCATTGGACGACAGGTTCACGATGGCCGCCCCCGGCACCATGAGCGGAGCCAACGCCTGGGTGCAATAGAACACGCCCATCACGTTCACTTCCAGCACCCGGCGCACATCCTCTGGGGTCATGTCGTCCATTCCGGCGAAGATCCAGATGCCGGCGTTGTTCACGAGCACGTCCACTCGATCCAGCGAAGCGGCCAGAGCGGCCACCGATTCCGGGTCGGAGACATCGCACTGTCGCCACTGACCACCGAGCATGTCCCCGGTGGCCGCCGCGGACTCGGGGTTCAGATCAACGGCCACAATGTGATGACCGTCAGCGGCCAGCCGCTTCGAAATCGCCCGCCCGAGACCCTGTCCCGCACCGGTTACTACTGCTGTACCCATAGGGCCAGCATGATAAGTGAACGGGAGTCGGTTGCTACGGTCCCGGCGTGCACCTTCAACGCCATCAGTTTCGCTGGGTGCTGCTCGGCGCACTGTGGATGGTGTACTTCTCCTTCGGGCTGGCGGTGTTCTCCATGGCGCCACTGGTGGAGACCATCCGGGAAGACCTCGACATGAGCAAAGGTGCCATGGGCACGGTGCTCGGTGCTTGGCCGTTGGTGTTTTTGGTGGCCGCGCTCCCATCCGGCGCGATGGTCGACCGGCTAGGACTGCGCCGTTCGCTGGGCATCGCCACCGTCCTGATCTCGGTCTCTGCACTATTGCGCCCAGTGGCCGGAAGTTTCATCGCCATGTTCGGGGCGGTAGCGGTATTTGGCTTGGGCGGGCCCTTGGTGTCGGTGGGCGCCCCCAAGCTAATCAGCGTTTGGTTCGATGACCAGGAGCGAGCCATGGCCATGGGAATCACCATGACCGCTCCGGCCATCGGCGGCGTACTTCCATTGGCCACTGCCAATAGCGTGCTGATGCCGGCATTCGACGAGAGCTGGCGGGCGACGCTATTTGTGTACGCCCTAATCAGTGTGGCAATTATCGCAATTTGGCTGGTTGCCGCAGCGGCAGCCGAGCGAGTCGCCCCCGGTGTTGACCGCGATAGCGACTCTGCCCCGGGCTTCTCTGGCACCTGGGAACTCCTTGGCCACCGCGCCGTGCAGGCCATGCTGGCTATGGCAGTGGGAATGTTCTTCTTCAACCATGCCCTCAACGGGTGGCTGCCCACCATCATTGAAGACCGGGGATTTTCCAGTTCGGTGGCGGGCTATCTGGCCGGTTCGGTCACCGCCATGAGCATCCTAGGTGCCTTGGTTGGGCCCAGATTCATTCCTGAGAAGCACCGCATCGCAACCATGGCGGTGGTATTTGCCTTGTTCGGGTTGACAACGATTCTGCTCAACGTGGAAGGCAGGCCGTCTGCTTTCGTCGGGCTTGCCATCATGGGATCGATCAGAGGGCTGGCTGTGCCGGTGGCCTTGGTGGTCATGATGCAGTTGCCGGGCGTCACCCACCGCAACATGGGCGCCGCTGGCGGATTGTTCTTCACGGCGGGGGAAGCTGGAGGGGTGGTAGGCCCGATTCTCTTCGGCGTGCTCTCCGATGTGGGCGGATCGACTGCGGGGCTGACGCTCCTAACCGGTGTGGCAGCGACCACCGCACTTCTCGCCCTCCTGCTCCGAACGGAAATGTCCCGCTCCCCCCAGCAATCGGGTAAGAAATAAGGGTTACGTCTCCCGTCCGGTGATGAGCTGCTGGAGGGCGTCGTCGTCGGTAACCAAATTGGCAACCACTGCTTCGTCGACATCGGCCACGGTGATCTGTCCCACCTCGTCGGATACCGAGGAGTAGAACCCCAAGCCTCGCATCCCTGCGGCCTGCCGGAAGTTGTCCTCGGTCGGGGTCAGATACTGGACCGATACCGCGTTGTAGCGCCGGATCAGGTAGAGGTGCATCAGGGTCATCAGCCGCTTGCGGCGCAGTGCCAGACTGTGCGTGTTCTGGTCGCGTACCGAAAGTATGGCCCGACGCCGCCGGTCGTGGAGCACCCCGAACACCACATTGGCCAGGTCGTTGTCACCGCTGCGAACCACGAGCTCGAGGATCTCGGACCCTGCGGTGTAGGGGCGCAATTGCACCCCTAATTCGGCATCGACGTTGTTGTGCAAGGCCCACCTCTCCAACCAGCTTTCGAGCTCCCGGGTGGGCACCTCGGTCTGGACAAGGTGTTGGAACTGGGTCGAGCCCTTGCCCATGGCCCGGGTGGTGGCAGTGCGGCCGGAGCTGGCCATGAGAGCGGCGTCGAGCCGGGGGCCACCCACCAACGTTTGGGGTGTCTTGTACGGGGAATCGACCAGGCGGAACTTCCTCTGAAGCCGCGCTAGAGCCAGCATGCCGTCTTGTTGAAGGGAGGCCGCGAACTCCTCGCCGGCCATCCCGTCGATCTGGTGGCCCCCGTAGGTGATGAAGTTGAACACGAACCCCAGTTGACCTAGCTCGGAAGGAAACTCCCGCATCTCGTCTTCGGTCATGCCGGTGGTGTCCCAGTTGAAGGAGGGCGACAGGTTGTAGGCCAGCATCTTGTCGGGGTACACGGCATGGACAGCCTCGGCGAACTCTCTGGCGTCGTCGAGGTCGGCAGTCTTGGTTTCCATCCACAGCAGGTCGCAGTACGGGGCCACGGCCAAGGATTTGGCCACTGCGTAGGGGATTCCGCCCTGCACCTGGTAATAGCCCTCGGTGGTTCGGGCCACCTCTGCGTTCCAGGCCACGTCAAGGCCCATCTCCGCGGCTCGGCCTCGGGCGGTTGCGGTGTCGACCGTGCGGGCGAAGCTGAGCCACTCCCCCACTTCCATACCGAAGCTCTCCCCCTCTGAGGCTCGCAGCGCCATCTGATCGGCCACGGCCTGGGAATAGGTGGCCAGCCCCGACGCCCGGTGCCACGCCTCGGCCAGTGCATCGGAGGCCCGGTCCACCGCTTCGTCGGCTCGGGGATCAGGCGAGGCATGGAAGGTAACGGCTGCCTTCTCGATGATTTGGTTGACTCCCGTCTGATCAAGCCAGGCCATCGCCCGCTGGTAGCGGTTCTCGGGCACGGCATACAGCAGATGCCCGTTCACCCCTTCAACGCCGAGTTCGGCCAGGCGGCACAAGACCGCGAGGTAGGCATCCTTGTAGGACGGGACTGACAGTTGGGTTGCACCCATGATGTACGGCTGATCCCGCTCATCAGTGCCGCCGTCCAGCAAATTGGCCGCCTCGGCGTCGGTCCGAGCCACGATGATGCCCGGCACGCCCATCACGTCCAACTGGAATCGAGCCGCATTGAGCCGCTTGATCTGCTCGTCGCACGGCACCAGCACCTTGCCGCCTTGGTGCCCGCACTTCTTGACCCCGGGCTTTTGGTCCTCGATGTGGTAGCCGGGCACTCCGGCCTCGACGAATCGGCGGATCAAATTCCGGACGTGGGCGTCACCGCCGTGGCCGGTATCGGCATCGGCGATGATCGACGGGGTGAAATCCACCTCCGGGGTGCGCATGCGGTCTTCAATGCTCATCCGGGATCGGGCGAACCGCTGGTTGCGGTCGGCGGTCAGCAGCGCTCGGACCAAACCTGCCGCCTCGTCGGGAACCATGCCCAGTGGATAGCTGGCCAAGTCGGGGCCGGGATCCTCGTGCAGGGAGCCCTTTGCCGAAGTTGCCCATCCGCCGAGGTAGATCCCCTCGATCCCGGCTCGCTTCATAGCCACTGCCTGGCCCGGAGAGTAGGGGCCGAAGGTTGAGATGCACCTCCCTTGCTCGAACAACCCACGTAACCGGGCGTAGAACTGCTCAGACGCGAACCGGGCCACGGTGTAGTCCTCGCTGAGAGCCCCGCGTTGTTCCACTACTTGACGAGCGGAGTACAGGCGGGTGATCCCCTCGAAACGGGGCGAGGCCATCCACGCTCGGGTGGACCGGACCTCGGCATCGAATGAACCGGCAACGTTGGCGGCCATGCTGATACCTCTTTGGTGTGGTGGTGGTTGTTCGGGGACGATAGCAATCGCGCCGCGTCTAACTGCACCTTTATTTGCGGGAAACATGACTTTGCTTGAGATTCCGGCTTAGGCAACTCCTACCCTGTGACCGTGGCCATGACCTACGAGACTTTTGGAAAACTCGAGGTGGCCAAGCCGTTGGCCGACTTCGCCAGGAGTCAATTGGCTCCGGGCACCGACGTCGGCGTCGAGCAATTCTGGTCCTCCTTGGCACAGGTAATCGAGCGTTTCGGCCCAAGCATCAGGGCCAGCTTGGACGAACGCGACGACTTGCAGGCCCGTATCGACTCCTGGCATCGGAATCGAGGCCAGCAGTCAGCAAGCTCGGCCGACTTCTTGCGCTCCATCGGATATCTGGTTGAAGATCCGCCATCGGCGGCAGTGACCACTGCGGGAGTCGATCCGGAAGTTTCCCGTTTGGCTGGACCGCAGTTGGTGGTGCCTGTGGACAACGCCCGCTATGCACTGAACGCGGCCAACGCCCGCTGGGGCAGCCTTTACGACGCCTTATACGGCACCGACGCCATCGATGAGGCGAATGGCGCGGAACGAAGCGGGCCTTACAACCCGATTCGGGGTCAGCGGGTGATCGACCGGGTTCGAACCCTGCTGGACAGCCATTTCCCGCTGTTATCTGGGTCGCATGCCGAAGCGGTGTCCTATTCAGTTTTTGAAGGCAGGCTGCGGGCTGACTTGGCCGGCGGCGTATCGGCAGAGCTGGCTGACCACGCACAATTCGTCGCTTATACCGGCGACAAATCCGCGCCCGACACAGTGATGTTTAGCAAGCACGGCCTCCACATTGAGCTGATCATCGACCGCAGTCACGCCATCGGGCGAGATGATCCCGCAGGGGTGGCCGACGTGAGGATGGAGTCGGCACTGACCACCATCGTTGACTTGGAAGACTCCGTGGCCGCGGTGGACGCCAAAGACAAGACCCTGGCCTACGCCAACTGGCTCGGTCTCATGCAGGGCAATCTGACGGTGTCGTTCACCAAAGGTGGCCAGTCCATAGCCCGCAGTCTGAACAGTGACACTTCAGCCGTCGATCCGGCCGGGAAACCACTTACGGTCCGGCGGCGCAGCGTCATGTTGGTGCGCAGCGTGGGCCTGCACATGGAGACTGACATAGTTCGCCTGGACGGCCAGCCGATCCCCGAGACCATCGTCGACGTGGCGGTGACCGCCTGGTGCGCCCTCTACGATCTGGCCGGAGCGGGGCCCCATCGCAATAGTCATGCCGGGTCGGTGTATATCGTGATGCCGAAGCTGCACGGTCCTGAAGAAGCAGGGCTGGTTCGCGAATTGTTCGCCGCGGTGGAAGCCATCTTGGGAATGGCCCCCAACACGCTGAAGATGGGGATCATGGACGAGGAGCGCCGCACATCTCTTAACTTGCCCGCCTGCATCGCCGAGGCCTCAGAACGGGTGGTGTTCATCAATACTGGATTCTTGGACCGCACCGGCGACGACATTCATACCAATATGGAGGCCGGTCCCATGATCCCCAAAGCGGAGATCAAGGCGTCGGGTTGGTTGACGGCCTATGAAGAGGCAAATGTGGCCGTTGGCCTGGCTATGGGTTTGCCAGGGCACGCTCAGATCGGCAAGGGCATGTGGGCCCGGCCCGACGACATGGCCGCGATGCTTGATGAGAAGGTCGGCCATCCTCGGGCGGGGGCGACCACCGCGTGGGTCCCCTCCCCCACCGCGGCCACCCTGCATGCTCTCCACTACCTGGAGACCGATGTGGCTGCCGTTCAAGCCGACCGGGCCGAATCTCGCGCCGACCGCGATGCTGAGATCGAAGCCATGCTGGCCCCCGCAGTCCTACCACCGGACCGCGAGCTCTCGCCTGGGGAGATCCAGCGGGAGCTGGACAACAACGCCCAGGGCATCTTGGGCTATGTCACCCGGTGGGTGGGCCAGGGAGTGGGCTGCTCCAAAGTGCCCGATATCGACGATGTCGCCCTGATGGAAGATCGGGCAACGTTGCGGATCTCGTCCCAGCACATCGCCAACTGGCTGCACCACGGCTTGCTGTCGGAAGAGCAGGTGGTGGAAACCATGCAGCGCGTGGCCGCTGTGGTGGACAGCCAGAATGAGGACGATCCCGTCTACGAGCCAATGAGCAGCGACTTGGCGACAAGCATTCCGTTCAGCGCGGCTCTGGCTTTGGTGCTGGAAGGCCGCGATCAGCCCAACGGCTACACCGAGCCGATCCTCACCGCCCACCGCCGCCGCCAAAAGGCAGCTGGCTAAACGGCCGGGCCTTCAGCGCTACATCCCCCACGGGCTCAAATCGACATCCAATTCTCGGAGGCGGTTGATGATCGTGGGGGGATCCATGGTCATGGCCGGCCAGTGGTAGTCGTAGATGCGGATGTTGAGCACGAACGCGATGTACTCAGACACCTGGTCGACGGTGAAGTAGATGCCCCGGCGACCGATGGAAGCCTCATAGGCCGCCCCGTTCTGGCGGCTCAGCACGAAGTTTGTGTGGTCGCACATGTGCTTCATGTCGGTGCTCACCCAGTCCCAGATCACCTCAGTACACAGGATCAGCGGCTCGGAGGGCTCGGCTGAGATCAGCTTGAAGTCCTTCGACACCAGGGTGATGGGCTCCAGCGTGTGAGCGTCGTAGGTCCGCAACTCCACTTCTTTGCCTCGGAAGTACGGGGTCCAGGAAACTCCGATTCCCTCGTGGGCACAACCGATATAGCTGTGGAACTCCCCGTCGATGAACATCTCCACCTGGCTGGGAAAGGCCGAGAACGGCGGCGCCTTCAAGATGTCGCAGTTCGGAGATGTCTCGTCGATCACAAATACGATTCCCAACTGGAGAAGCTTGAGCGCCTCTATCAAACGGCGCCGTTCGATCCCCGTTCCGGCATGCATGGCAGCCAGATTGGGGGCCCGCTTGTTCTCACCCCAGTAGTCGAACACGAACTTCCTCAGTTCCAGGGCATCATCGGTCCACTCGATCTCCGGCACATGTTGGGGCATTGGTCTTATCCCTTTCTGCTGCGGCTCAGATCTTGGCCGCCGAGCCGCCGTCCACGTACAGCTGGCTGGCGTTGGTGAATCCGGAGGCCTCCGAGGCCGCGAATACGATTGTCCGGGCCACCTCATCGGCTCGTCCCACTCGGCCCTGGGGAATCCTTCCCCCCAGCACTTTGTCGGCGAATTCCTGGGGACTCAGCCCCTGCGCGTCGGCCGCGTTGGCCACCATTTCCATCAACCGATCAGTGGCTGTCGGCCCGGGGTGTACTGCCACCACCCTGACCCCGTCGGGGGCCACTAGCTGTCCCACCGACGCGGTCACGTGGGTCAGCGCGGTCACGATGCAGGCCAGCACGTATCCGGGTGACGCTTCGGTGCCGGCAACACCGAGCACGTTTACAATTGACCCCGAGCCTTGCTGCTGCATGGCCGGCAACACCGAGCGCATGGCCCGCACGTACCCCATGAGCTTCAGGTCGATGGTCTCCTGCCAGGCCCGTTCATCAGCGTCGAGGATTGAACCCCCGGTGGAGGAGCCAGCGTTGTTGATCAGCGCGTCCACGCCGCCCAATCGGGCCATGGCCTCGTCCATGGCCGCAGCCACCCCACCCGCAGTCGACAGGTCGGCGATTACTGGGATTCCGGCGATCTCCTCAACCAGTGTCTCCACATCGGCGCGAGTACGAGCGACCACCGCCACCCGAGCTCCCTCGGCGGCGAAGATTCGAGTGGCGGCCGCCCCAATTCCCCGGCTCCCCCCGGTTACGATCACCCGTGCTCCCTGGAGTCCTAGATCCATGCGCGGTGAGATTATCCTGCCGGACGTGAGCGACCGCCCTGCCCCCATCCGTATAGAGGATCTCGTCGATCCGGTGCTTCCGCCTGAGATCTCGGAGATGATGGAGCAGACCGCTCCGATGGCCGATCAGATCGAGCTGAGCCCTGAGGCGATTCTGGCCGCAGCCACCGCTCAGACAGGACTCAGCGACTTCGGTCCAGACGAATTCCGGGCCCCGCTTGAGGTGCTCTGCCACTCCCTTGACACCGAAGCCGACCATTCCCCCATGGGCCGGGTGAGCGGTTTCAGCCAACTCACCGCGTTTGCCGCCAACCGGCTGCGCATCGAGCAGTACATCAAGGACCACCCCGATGCCCTGGATGTGCCCATCAAGCGGCCCATTGTGATCGCCGGGCTGCCCCGCACTGGAACCACCCATCTCCACAATCTCATCTCTGCTGACCCCGCATTGCGCTCATTGCCCTGGTGGGAGGCCATGGAGCCGGTCCCACCCCCAGAGGAGGCCGGAACCGTAGAAGGCCGCATCGAACGAGCGAAGAACGGGCTGGTCATTCACAACACCGCCATGCCCCACTATGCCCGTATGCACGAGATGACTTGGGACCATGTCCACGAGGAGATCCACCTGCTGGGCATCGACTTCTCCACCATGCTGTTCGACTGCCTGGCTGTGCTTCCCACGTGGCGGACCTACTACAAGGAGCACGACCAGACCCCCCACTATCAGTACCTGAAGCGCATCTTGAAAGTTCTGACCCACCAGCGGCCACCCCGGGAGCGCTGGGTGCTCAAGTCGCCGCAACACCTGGAGCAGATTGCCCCGCTCATGAATGTGTTCGGCGACGCCACCGTGGTCTTCACCCACCGCGATCCGGTGTCGATCACCGCCTCATTCGCCACCATGATCTGCTATTCGGCCCGCATGAGCGCCAGCCACCCGGTGGATGTCCGCGGCATCGGCCAGTGGTGGGCGCAGCTCATCCAGGACATGCTCCAATCTTGCACCGATGACCGCGATCTCGTACCGCCCGAGCAGTCCATCGATGTGCTGTTCCACGAGTTCATGGCCGACGACGTGGCCATGGTGGAGCGCATCTACAAACTGGCCGACCAGCCATTCTCAGCCGAAGTCAAGTCCGCCATGGACACCTACATGGCTGACCATCCTCGAGGAAAGCACGGCCGGGTGATCTACGATCTGGCCGACTTCGGGATGACCGCAAGAGAGCGGCGCCAAGCGCTCAGTTTCTATACGGACCGCTTTGCGGTCGAGCTAGAGCACTAGCTCAGCTCGGCCAGCTTCACCACCTCGGCGCTGATCGGGTCGGGGGTTCGCTCGGGCAGAAACCACCGGAACCAGATTCGCCCATGAGGGCGCCCCTGGGTGGACACCCAGTTGGGCACACCAGGGTCTTTGGCCGCAATCACGATGGTCCACGATCCGTCCTCGTCGAGCTGCACTTTGGAGCCATTGGTGGTGACGTCGTCGTAGTCGTAGTTGAAGCAGTGCAAGAACTGGTTCCACAAGCACATGTTCCAGAAAACGCACTCCGGCGAACTGCCCTTCAACACCAGAGCCTCGTCATCGTCGAGCTCGAAGGCCCCCATGGCGTAGGAGGCATCTCCTGCGGCCCAGCCGAAAGTCTCGGTGGGCACCGGAAACGGGTTATCGATGTGGTTGAGGGTGCCCAACGGAATGGGAACCATGGCGGCTTGTTCCTTGACCCATGTCGTGGCGTGCTGGAAGCGCCGGGCCACCTCGGCATCGGTGTGTACTTCACCCCACGCGGGTGCCGGGTCGAGGCACTCGATGCTCCAACGGGCCTTCTCCCCGCTCACTGGGTCGTTCATGTAGTCGCGAGTGCAGGCCACCACGGCATCGGGGGCCAGCTTCAGAAAGTTGCCTTCGTGGTCGTTCGGGCTGACTGTCATCTCGTAGGTGCCGTCGGGATTGGCAGTCATCTGGGTGGTGTTGAGCGTTCCGACGATGCGCTCGGAATAGCGGCCGTCGTCGGGGCCGCCGTACACGGTAAGCGACAGGTATACCGCGTCGCCGGGGTCCACGGTCACCCGGTAGGTGCGGGAGGGGTCAATTCGAGTCATGAAGTAGAACGCATCGGAGTTGTCGCCACCCCACTTCTTGTACGGACCCACGATCTCGGTGAACCGGGGCCGGTTGGTATCGGCCCACACGTACACGTCGAGTGCCACCTGGGTAATGGAGAAGATCCACCGGTAGCCCTCCAGCACGGCCTGGTCGTCAGCCAGCGCCTTGGGACCGGTCAGAAACTCCTGGTCAAGACCCTTCACGGTTTCGATCAGTTCGTGGACCGCAGCGGTGGTCTCAAATCGGGTATCGGTCATGGATTCTCCTGTCGGGGCTATAGATCTTCGTAGAGCTGTCGGTTGGCCCGAATGAAGACACCGTCAGCAGTGGCGGTCACTGTCCCGTCGCACACCATTTCACCGGACGCGTACAGCTTGCGGCCTTCTGCGCCAGAAGACCAGGCTCGGAGCTTGATCTCCCTCAATAACGGGGTGGGCCTCCGATATACCACCGTCAATGTGCCGGTGTAGCCGCCCTTGTTGTTGACCACGTTGACCACACCCAACAGCTCATCGAAGATCTCCGCGATGATCCCGCCGTGGACCAAACCGGGAGGGCCCGCGTAGACCGGAGACAGGTTCATCCTCCCGTGGACCTCTTCCCCCTCTGCCCATAGC
>JAPPKI010000339.1 GCA_028820035.1 bacterium
TGCCGAACGAGTGGTCAACGGCACCGCCAGCATCGCTGCCGGGGCGGCCATGACCGTGGATCAAGCCGGAGCCGCTCTCGCCGTCGGCGTCCGGATCGCCTCTCAGCAGATGGAGGCGGGGGCCGACTGCCTCATCGGCGGCGACCTGGGCATCGGCAACACCACATCGGCGGCCGCGCTGATCGGGGCGTTCACTGGCCGATCAGCAGAAGAGGTGACTGGAACCGGGGCTGGTGTCCCCGCCAAGGGAATTGATCACAAGCGCAAATTGGTAGCCACTGGCCTTAAGAGAGCCGAAACCTGCGGCGGGCCTCTTGAGGTATTGGCTACGGTCGGAGGTCTTGAGATTGCCGCCCTCGCCGGGTTCTACATCGCTGCGGCCCGAGGCCGTGTCCCATACATTGTCGACGGGGTGATCGCCGGGGCCGCCCTGTGCGCGGCCGATGCTCTGGCCCCCGGCACCGCAGCGCACGCCGTCCCTGGCCACCGTTCCAGCGAGCCAGCCGCGTCCATCGCCCTCGACCATCTCGGTCTGGAACCCTTGCTCGACTTGGGTCTCCGACTTGGCGAGGGAACCGGCGCCTGCCTGGCCTTTCCCTTGGTCCAAGCCGCGGCTGCGGCCCTGGCCGACATGGCTGACTTGCCAGAACCCGGTCAGGCGTGACTCGAAATCAGTTTACGGCGCGCCGAGGCAACCGACTTTCTTGTTGCATTTGCTCTGGACATCCCTAGTCTCAGGCCATAGAGTGACTGTGTATTATTCGCACTAGCTGTGCAAATATCGCACAACGGAGGGATTCTGGTGTCTAGCACTAAAAGGAACCGTCAACCGCAATGCAGGCGTCTTTGGCGCGTGATCGCGGTGATTTTGGCGTGCGCGCTCGTTGCCGCCGCATGTGGCAACGACGACGATTCAGGTGGCGCGTCCGTTCCGGCCGCGCCGGAGGTTGGCGACAGCTCCGACGACAGCCCGTCTGAGCCGGCTGGCGATTCCGATGGAATGGCAGAAGACAGCTCGACACCCGCTCCGACGGCTGAGCCGGAGCCAGAGCTGTCTGGAACGATCGGCTTTATCAAGGGACCGCATTCGGCGATGGAGGTGGAGTTCAACGACCAGATCATCGCCGACTTCAATGCCCAAGTGGCGCCCGACGTCAGAGTGGAGTTCTCGACCTACGACTGGCCCGTCCACGTGGCTGAGCTGACGACGCTGTTTGCGAGCGGCTCGCCGCCGGACGTGCAGTATCTGGTTGATCTCATCTATCCGGCGTTCGCAGAGCAGGGTGTTTTGCACGACATGACAGACTTGGTGAACGATCCCGACTGGGCTGAGGAGCGGGCCAACATCAGTCCGTTCGCGTGGGACCTCGCCGAACAGCAAGGTGGTACGTGGGGAGTGCCCGTGCTCGGCGCGGTCTACAACATTTTCATCAATGAGACGCTTCTTGAAGAGGCGGGCTTGCTCGACAGTTGGGACGACTCCTATGAGTCGATGCTCGCTGCTGCCGAAGCGCTGACAACCGATGAGGTCTTCGGCTTCGGGGCGCGCACTTCTGCTGCCGACTTTGCCTGGTGGGATTGGTACCCCTACATCCACAATGCGGGCGGTGACGTGTTCTCCGACGATTGGACTGAGTGCGGCTTGGTCGGCCAGGACGTCGTCGACGCCATGCAGTTCCTGATCGATATCCACACCGCGGGCGTCACGCCGGCAATCGGTTCAGTGGACAACCAGGGCCTGTTCGACCTGTTCGCCGCAGGGCGCATCGCGATTCTCCACCACGAGACGCCGAACATCGTGGCGCTGAATGAGAACCCGCCGGACTTCGAGTGGACAGTGGCCGCTGCGCCCCCCGGCCCGCAAGGCCATACGGTGATGGGCAACTTCGGGATCTTGAGCATCGCGGAGGCGAGCGACAACAAGGA
Organism: bacterium; assembly: GCA_028820035.1. Taxonomy (GTDB): domain Bacteria; phylum Actinomycetota; class Acidimicrobiia; order Acidimicrobiales; family Bin134; genus Poriferisocius. The sequence continues at coordinate 1,927 of JAPPKI010000339.1, forward strand.
AGCGGCCTGGGAGTTCATCAAGCACTGGGCATCTGCGCCGCAGGTTGGACGATTCGCGGAGCAGGTGAGCTTGCAGGTTGTCCGCACCGACATCCTGGACGACCCTTCGCTGACAATCCGGCCATGCAGAAGGTGCAATCCGAGATGGTGCCCCGAGTCCAGGGGCTCCAGCCGTCTCCCCATATCATCGAAGCGCTACAGGCCGCCTGGCCGGTGGTTGAGGACGCCTTCCGAGGGAACCGGACGGGCGAGGAAGCCATCGCCGGGATGTGTGAGGCGATCGACGGCGTTCTCGCCGGATAGCGGAAAGGCGGAAGCCATGTTCGCCACGGACCGCTGCGGCCCCGAGGACTTCCCCTCCCCTCGGAGAGCGCCGTAGCGGCCGTGGGCGAACGCTCCAAGAGTTCTGGTGCCCCATGAAGATGAGATTTGGGGCACCAGAACTCGCCGCTTTCAAGGGCAATTGCCGGTATTGGCTAACTTCAAGGCGAGGGGGCAGGACGCAATGACGCACATCGACCCAGGCCTCACCGGCGCGCAGATGACGCTGTCGCCGGAGGAACACCGCCGACTCGCCAAGCGCTACCGGCGACGCACCACACTCACCGCTTACGCCTTCTTGGGACCGAACCTTGTGGCGTTTGTGGTGTTTCTCCTGATTCCGGTTGTGTGGCTCCTCGTGTCCACGTTCAGAACTGGAGGCGTGCTTGGCCCTGCTGAGTTCGTCGGGCTCGACAACTGGCGCGACACCTTTTCTGATCCGCTGGCCAGAACGAGTATCCGAAACACGGTGGTCTACAGCGCGATTGCGATTCCCGCCGTGTTCATCATCGCCATGATCCTCGCGTTGGCGTTGCATGCCATTCCCCGCGGTGGTGCGCCGATCCGCGTTGCCTTGTACCTCCCGACGCTTCAGCCCGCGGTCGTTGCTGCGTTCATCTTCACATTCGTGCTGCATCCCGACTTCGGGGTCATCAACTATGCCGTTCGATGGCTCGGCGGCGACCCGATCAACTTCCTGGGCGACACGACGCTCGCGCTTCCGACGATCGCCGGGATCGAGGTATGGCGCGGGACCGGGTTCTGGACGATGATGTTCCTCGCGGGCCTGACGGCTCTGCCGGGCGAGCTCTACCACGCGGCCGAGCTTGACGGGGCCGGCGCGATACGGCGATTCATCCGGCTGACGCTTCCCCTGCTACGCCCGACGTTCTATTTCGCCGTGATATTCGCCACGATCGTCAACCTCCAGCTCTTCGACTCCGTTTTCGCGCTCACCGATGGAGGTCCGGTAAACAGCACGATCTCGGTGTCGCTGTACATCTACCGGAGCCTGTTCCTGTTCGGCGATATCGGCTTTGGCGCGACGCTGTCCTTCCTGCTCGTCATCACTGTGCTGTTGCTGACGGGGCTTCAGACCTACCTTTTGCGACACCGAAAATTCCGGCTAACCACACGACCGAGCACAAGAAACGCGGCGCTGACGCCTCCAAGGGCAGGGCTCGCTCAGGCCTTCCAAGGTCGCGACCGGCGATCTCGCTGTCGTACGTGATCCTGTTCGTCGGGGTGGCTATCGCACTGGTTCCTTTCTTGTACGTCGTGTCCACCTCGTTCAAGGAATCGACGTCGCTGTTCAGCTATCCCCCTGACTGGATCCCGTCGCCGATCTTTTGGGGCAACTTCGAGTCGCTTTTTGCCGACCATCCGTTTGTTCAGTGGACCTTGAACACCCTGTTCGTGTCGGGCGCGGTGACCGCTTTGAAGCTGTGGTTCGATTCCATGGCGGGCTACGCATTGGCCAAGATGGAGTTCGCCGGCAGGCGCGGCGTCGCGCTTCTCCTCCTGCTGTCGGTTGCGATCCCCATCTCCGCGTTGATCATTCCGATGTTCTTCGTGGTGCGCTACCTCGGGCTGTTGAACACCTACTGGGCGCTGATACTGCCGCCGCTGGCGAACCCGCTGGGGATCTTCATGGCCCGCAGCTTCATAGTCGGGATCCCCGACGATTTGGAGGCGTCGGCACGCCTCGACGGCGCTTCAGAGTTCACGATCTATCGCAAGATCGTCTTGCCCCTGATCCGGCCCGGTTTGGTGGTGCTCGGCATGTTCACGTTCATGTTGCAGTACACCTCGTTCATCTGGCCCCTCATCGCCGTCCAGGACTCCGACCGGCAAGTGCTGGCCGTGGGCATCTCTGGACTCCAGAGCGCGTTCTTGCAGGACTGGGGTCTGCTCTCGGCGGGCATGCTGGCAGCCGCCATCCCCATCACGGTTGTGTTCCTGCTCGTGCAAAGGGCGTTCGTGTTCAACGACCTCTCCGGCGCACTCAAGGAATAGGGGAAATGTCTGCCATGTCGCCTCGGGCCGATGTCGCCGTGAGCCTGATCCAGGTGGCGAAGTCGTACGGCGACGTCGAGGTGCTGCAACCATTCGACCTTCAGGTTGCCGAAGGCGAATTCGTTGTCCTCCTCGGCCCCTCGGGGTGCGGAAAAAGCACAATCCTGAAAATGATCGCAGGACTCGAAGAGGTCAGCCACGGCGAGATCCACGTCGCGGGCGAACTCGTCAACTACGTCAGGCCTCGAGACCGCGATGTGGCCATGGTCTTCCAGAACTACGCGCTGTATCCGCACATGTCGGTGCGAGACAACATCGCGTTTCCGCTCACCATGAGCAGGCGGCCCCGACTCAAGCGAGATGTGATCGAGGCGCGCACCGTCACCGCAGCCGACATCGTCGATCTGACGCCCTACCTCGACCGCAAGCCGGCGCAGTTGAGCGGCGGGCAGCGGCAGCGAGTCGCCTTGGCCCGAGCAATCATCCGCCAGCCAGCGGTGTTCCTCATGGACGAGCCGCTGTCCAATCTCGACGCACTGCTGCGTGCGGATATGCGGACAAGCCTCTTGGAGGTCCATGCCCGCATCAAGAAGGCCACCCTGTACGTGACTCACGACCAGATTGAGGCCATGACGATGGCCGACCGGGTTGTGGTTCTCAATGCCGGCCGGATCCAGCAGATCGGACGACCTCGCGATCTGCACACGGCCCCGGCGAACACATTCGTGGCTCAGTTCATCGGGAGCCCGCGCATGCCGCTCCACGATCTGGAGGTACGCGACGACGGCATCCTTCAGCTTGCCGATGTAACCCTCACCGGCGATGCCGATGTCCCTCTGGCGCCGGGAGCATCGGTCACGGTCGGCCTCCGGCCGAGCGCGCTGCGAGCAACCAGCTCAGCATCCGCCTGCTTCGTCGGCGAGGCGAAGCGACGCGACTACCTCGGCAGCGACAGCTACCTCGAGGTCGACCTCGGAGAAGGTCTATCGGTCATGGTGCGGGCGGAGGCTGATGCGGAGGTGCGGCCCGGCGACACCGTGCGCGTGGACGCCGACCCGGGAGCCATCCATGTCTTTGACGAGGCGGGGGCGCGGATCTGCGGCGCTTCGGTGTGCCGACGAGAGCGATGACCGCGGGTTGGGAGCTGATCGCCAACGGCGTGTCCGCTCCAGAAGGGCCGACTCTTGGGCCGGGAGGGTGGATTCTCAATGTGTGCAGCTTCACCCGCGACAGCAACCCGGCCGTCGTTGGTGGCGACATCGTGGCCACGCACCCCGATTGTCCGGGCGACACGCGGCGCCTGTTCAACACGTCCGCTGACGGGGTGGAGGGCATCCCTGCTGCGCTTGCCTTCGGGCCCGACGGCGCCCTCTGGATCACCGACGAAGGCCACCGGGCGATTCTGCGGGCAACGGATCAGGGGGTGCTGTCGGTGTACGCGCCGACGCCGAACGGGCCCAATGATCTCAGCTTCGACCGGGAGGGGAACCTCTGGTTCACCGATCCGTGGGGTTCCAGCATCCACAACGCGATTGGCGGGGTTTATGTGCTTCGCGCTGGAACGACGGCTCTCGAAGAGGTCGCATCCGGTCTCGCGTTTCCGAACGGGATCGTGGCCACGCCAGAGGAGGTGGTGTATGCGGAGACGCGCACGGGCCGGCTGTGGCGGCATTGGCGCCTTGCCGGAGGACGGCTAGGAGAAGCGGAGGTCTTCGCTGAGCTGCCGCATCAGACTGGGGTCGAGACGCAGGGCCCCGACGGCATGGCGCGTGACATCCACGGCAATCTGTACGTGGCCCATTTCGGCGCGGCGTGCATCCGTGTTCTCGCGCCCGATGGCACGCAACTCGATCCGATTGCCGTTCCGGGGCGCGACCCGACCAACCTGTGTTTCGGAGGGCCTGATCTGCGTACGTTGTTTGTGACGCTCGACGACACCGATCAGCTCATTGCCCTTCAGGCGCCGTATCAGGGAAGCGCGATCCAATTCTGCCCATGGGCCGGCGAAACCCGGGCGCATGAGAGCTGGGTGGACTTGATCGAGAAGAGCCCCGCGGTGTGATCAAGGGCGGGGCAGCGGGCGGGGCTGGGCTCGTATCATTCCTGGCCGCTGCCGGGGCCGTTGCCGGTCCACCCGAACTCCCGGGATATGCCGAAGCTCGCTTCAAAAAGCTGTGGCACCATCGTGAGCAGGGTCTCGTAGTCACAGGACAGGGTTGTGGCGGTGATTGAAACCGACCCGGCAACCTGCCCTGACGCCTCGAAGATCGGCGCGGCGATGCAGTTGACCCAAGGCTCGTGTTCGAGGTGGTCAACCGCGTAGCCACGTTCGACGGTGGCTCGAAGTTCCGCGAGATAGGCGTCGGTGTTGACCAGCGTGTTGTCGGTATGGGCCACGAAGTCGATGCCCGACACGATGCGCTGTTGGTCTTCGAGCGGAAGGAACGCGACGATGGCCTTGGCGACGCCCGTGCAGTGCAGTGGCGCCGTGTTGCCGATCCGGGAGTACATGCGAACGGCCTGCTTCGCCTCCCGCTTGTCGATGTACACGACGGTGTCGCTTTCGAGCATGGCGAGGTGGATCGTGTGCTCTACCTCATGGCTGAGTCGGGTGAGGAACTGCGCCGCCACCGAGCGAAGGTCGATGTTCTCCAGTGCGGCGTTGGCGAGGCTGATGATGCGACGACCGAGGCGGAACACGTTGTGGCTGTCTCTGACCACCATCTGTTCAGCCTCGAGTACCTGAAGGGTTCGCAAGGCTGTGCTGCGGTGGGTCCCCATGAACGACGCGACCTGTTCGATCGACGATGGCTTCTCGCCGATCAGTCCCAGCACTTGGATGGCTCGTTGCACGGTCTGGCTCATCGTTCCTCTGGTCGATCTTAGTGGCGCGTCGCTTAGGGACTCGGGGCCTACCCGCAAGGCTCCCGGTCAGAACTCGGTCGAGACCACGGCGACGACGGTCCCATCGTTGTCTACTTCGGGGATGTGCTTCCACTTGTCGAACGTCGTGCAGGGATGGCTTATCCCAAAGGACACGAAATCGCCCACCGCTATCTCATCGGCCGCGTCGACGGTCAGGAATGTGTGCTGATCCATGAGTCGGGAAACCTGCCAGACATCAGGCGCGGGGTGTCGGCGGCTCTGCTCATAGCGCCACAGCGGCACCGGTGGCCCTTCGTCAAAAGACACGTCCCTCTTTCCGAGGTCGAGCAGTGCAAGGGTCGGCTCGGGGCGGGAGATGACCTGCGCAATCGCCTCGAGCGCGGGTCGGAACGCCGCGAGGTCTGCGTGGTCTCGGAGCGGGGAGACCTCCTGGTAGAACCCGCTGTCGTGGGTGATGTAGCAACCGCTGCGCAGCACCAGTTTGGCATCGTGGGCATCCGCCACCGGGCCGAGGATGTCGGCAACATCGTCGAAGCAGGCGCTACCGCCCGCAGTGAGGATTGGGCCGGCAGCCGGTTCGCAGAGGCCGCAACTTGCGATCCGCTCGAACGCATCGCCGAGAAACCGCAGGTACTCTCGCACTCCCCGCCGTTCGGCGTGGTTGCGGGCGGAGAGGAACACGCCTTCATAGCCGGCGACACCGGCAAACCGCACTGCCTCCATACCTGCTGCTGCCTCTGCCAGGGAGAGCGCCAGTTCGATGTCGCGCACGCCGCTTCGGCCGCCGCGGCCGCCGATTTCCACCAGCACGGACACTTGCCCGGCATGGTCGCGATCGAGTCGGGCGAGGCCGTCGTGGGAGTCAACGAAGCAGTAGAGCTCTAGGCCCTGGGCGGCGGCTTCAAAGGCCCATTCGATGGCCGCCTCGTTGACGAGCTGGTTGGCGATCAGCAAGCGTCGCAGGCCATTGTCGAAGAGGATTCGCGCCTGCACGCCGTTGGCGACGGTGATTGCCCATGCACCGTGCGCGATCTGACGCGATATCAGGGTCGGTGCCATGGTGGTCTTGGCATGCGGTGCCAACTCGACGCGGTTGGCGAGGCAGAAGTCACGCATCGTTGCGAGGTTGTGCTCAATCGCAGCGGCACGCAGAATGACGAGGGGAGACAGAAACGTTCCATCGAAAATGTTGCGACCGATCAACTCGTCTGTCGTCGACCCCACCAGGTCGGTGGGGATTGCCTTGGAACTGAATCGAAGCTGGTCTGTCATCGTGGGAGTTTCCGCCTGTCCGTGAGCCAGTCTCTCAGCGAATCGACACCGTTGGGACGGACAAGCTCGGCGCCGATCCCAACCCCGAGGGCGCCAGCGTCAAGGTAGTCATCGATGTCTGAGACCGCAACGCCGCCCGTCGGGACGAAGGCCACACCGGGGAATGGACCCGACAGGGCCGCGAGAAAGCATGTTCCTCCGACTTCCCGGGCAGGGAAGAGCTTCAGCTCTGAGATGCCATGGACCTGCGCCAACTGAATCTCGGTGGGCGTCGCCACTCCGGGCAAATAGGGGATTCCCTGCTCGTTCGCTTGGTGCACGATCTCAGGGTCAAGGCCAGGGGAGATGGCGAACGTGGCGCCAAGATCCATGGCCTGCTGGAGGTCTGCGACAGAGGTGACGCTGCCCGCACCCAAGGGTCGGTCGCTCTCAGCGGCAATCTTGGCGACGAGTTCGAGCGTCCGGAATCCATCGTCGTCTTGCACGGTCACCTCGATGAGTTCGACCCCGATGTCCCACAGCGTTCTGGCCGCTGTCGCTGCGGCCCCGGGGGAGAGTCCTCGAAGGATTGCGACCACCGGGCATCGGCGAAGATGGGTCTCAAAGTACGACATCGCGTGTTGCCGTCAGGTCCAGGCTCGCAGAGAGCCAGTCCTCGGATGACAAGTCGAGCAGGCGTTGAATCGTGGCGTCGTCAGCTATGGGGCCCACATCGTTCTGCTGGGAGAGCGCGCTCATGGCCGTGATATGGCCAAGCCGCAGGGCGGTCTCCACGTTGTCGTCGTATCGGAGCACTCCGACGAGGAACCCTGCTGCGAACGCATCTCCTGCACCGATCGGCTCGACCACGGGGCCGTTGAGCGCGGGAACGAAGTAGGTCCTGCCGCTGAGATCGGCATGGGCCCCGTTGTCGGCGTCTTTGGTGACGACGGTTTCGGGGTGGGGAAGCAGGGCGCGGACATCGTCGGCCGTGTTGGCCCCCCAGAGGTCGTTGGCTTCGTCAAGCCCGACAAAGACAATGTCGCATTGGTTTGCGATTTCTCGCAGTTCATTTGGAGGGTCTCCTTGCGCCCAAATCGAGGGGCGCCAGTTGATGTCAAACGATATGAGCGCAGATCGGGATCGGTCCTCGATCAGAGATCGGACGAGTTCGTTGCAGGTGCACGACAGACCCAAAGTGATCCCGGTCAGGTGGAGGATTTTCGGCCCCCGGCCCACCTCGGTGCCGATCGGCGGGGCCATTGCAGCCGCAGCAGAACTCGCCCGGTAATACCGGACCCGCAGGGCGTCGGCGGCGGCCTCTTTGAGCATGAGCCCGGTCTGGTGATCGGAAAGCCGACGTACCTCGCTCACGTCGACGCCTGCGCCCTCGATCACCGAGAGCACCAAGTCTCCGGCAAGGTCAGTGCCTACCTGGCTGACCCACGAGGTCTGGAGGCCGAGTGCCGCGCAATAGCGCGCCACGTTGGACTCCGCGCCGCTTACCTCCCATTCGAAGGCCGCCTGGTTGGGGTGGGTCCGCAAAGTCAGCATTGACTCGCCCAGAGCAACCACGTCTGGGGGTGGACTGGGGTGGTTCGCCTCGCTGGTCGAGTGGTTCATATCGTTTTCCTCGGGGCAGCGAAGTCTTTCTGGACTCTCATAAGATCAAATGGTAGACCAGAGTGCAATATTCACATCAAGAGTGCGCTTATTGCACATTAAAGGGAGGGTGACGTGTACGACCTCGCCATCCGCGGCGCATTGATCGAGGACGGCTCAGGCCGGCAGTCGGTCGTGGGAGACATCGCAGTCGACGGCGGTCACATCGCGGCCACGGGGACGGTGGGCGCGGCGCGGGCTGAGATTGATGCCGATGGGATGGTCGCAGCCCCCGGATTTGTTGACGCCCACACTCACGACGACATGGAACTCCACTCCCACCCTGACAATCCGTCGAAACTCCGGCAAGGCGTGACGACGGTCATCTGCGGAAGTTGCGGATTCAGCGCGTTTCCCCATATGCCGGGGCAACGTTCGCCAGACTTCTTGTCGGTCGATGGCCGTTGGCGGAATTACCGGGAGTACCAAGAGGTGGTGACCGGTCACGGCATCGGCACAAATGCCGCGGCCTTCGTCGGCCACAACACCGTTCAACGCCTGCTTCTGGGGATCGACAGCACCGAACCGAGCGGTCGGGCACTCTTGCTTGTGTGTGACGATATCCGCCGTGCGATGGACGACGGTGCCCTCGGCGTGTCCACCGGCCTCATCTACCGCCCAGGGCGCAACACGTCGACTGCGGCACTCTCACGGATCGTTGCGACCGTGGCCGACTATGGCGGCATCCACAGCACCCATGTGCGCGACGAATCTGATGGCCTTCTCGATGCCATCGCCGAGGTTGCCTCCGTGTCTCGAGAAACCGGCGCGGCGCTCCAGATCTCTCATCTCAAAGTCATCGGTGAGCGCAATTGGGGCAGCCTGGGTGCAGCGCTCTACCAGGTCGACAGGTTCCGATCCGAAGGTATCGACATCGGATTCGACATGTACCCCTATACCGCCGGTTCGGGACCGCTGGTGACCTACTTCCCCCCCGATGACATAGACGTGGCCAGGGCTCGATTGGTCCAGATCATCCGGTGCGATGACTACCCTCACTTCGAGGGGCGGCGACTTCCAGACATCGCGCGCGAAGAGGGCATTTCGCTGCGCGATCTCACCCAGCGGCTCGTCACGGCACCGAACGCAGGCGAAACGCTCTGCAATATCTTCGAGATCCACGAAGACGACATGCTGGAGGCGCTTTCTCATCCAGTGGCGATGGTCGGCAGCGACGGTATTCCCCAGCAGGAGGGAGTGCCCCATCCCCGGCTTCAGGGCACATTTCCTCGGGTTCTCGGCTACTACACCAGAGACAGGGGGGTGCTGTCGCAAAGTGCTGCGATCAAGAAGATGACCTCCGTGCCCGCCACTCGATACGGCCTCCGAGACCGAGGCCTTTTGCGTCCCGGCTTCGCAGCAGATGTTGTGGTGTTCGACCCGACCACGATCGCTGACTGTGGAACATATACCTCGCGTGCCGATCCAAACGGGATTCGCCATGTTCTCGTCAATGGGCAGCAGGCGCTGTTGGATGGCGAGCTCACCGGCGTGCGGGCAGGCCAGATACTGAGACGCGACTCATGATGAGTTCACGCTTCGCTTGAGGAGGAACCCCATGGGTCGGCCAAATCGAGGGCCGGCACGAAAGGATTGATGATGACTTGGCGACAAGCTGTGGCAAGCACAGAGGTGCCAGAAGCTGCGGGCCCCTACTCGGCCGGGATGATCTCGCAGGGGTTCGCGTTCTTGTCCGGGCAGGGGCCATACGACACAACGGGCGCGCTCGCAGGTGAGGACATCGCCAGCCAGACGCGACAAACGCTCCTAAACCTGGAAGCTGTCGCGCAGGCGAGCGGCGCGACGCTGCGAGACGCCGTGCGAGTTGGTGTCTACCTGACCGACATGGCGAACTTCACCGAGATGAACACAGTCTTCGCCGAGTTCTTCGAGCAGCCGTACCCGGCTCGAACGACGGTACAAACCGGGCTTCCAAAACCCGACATGTTGATTGAGATCGACGTGATAGTGGCTCTGCGCCGGTCATGAGTCCCAGGCGGTGCGGGCGCGCACGTCGGCGAACACGTCTTCGGCCCTGGTCAGCAGTCGACGGTGGGACAACAGGGCCATGGGGTCACCCTCAAAGGTGATTTCCCCGTTCAAAACCGCTTCCTCAGCCGACTGCTCTCCTTGGGCAATGGCCACCGCCGTGTTCCGTCTCTGGTAGAAAACCACCGCCGGATCGGTGGCAGCTCCGGTGCGGACACTGGCACCGTCGCTGTCGAACACCATGTGGAACACGACCTCGCCAACCTGCTGTTCCACTGCGAATCGCTCGCCATCGGGAGCGCGCAGCCCCGATGCCCGCAGCGCGGCGTCGGCCGCTTGTATCCACTCGTCGCTCAAGTACTCCAGCACCAAGCCTCTACGGTACTGATGATCCCTCATGACGACTGCACCGACGCACCGACTGTGGGCCGAATCGTGGTACGGCGATTTTGCCGCGCCCGACGGCTCGCTAGGGGGCTACGCGCAGCTCACGCTGTGGCCCAACCTGGGGAAGAGCTGGTTCTGGTCGGCCCTGGTCGGTCCCGACCGACAGCCGGTGTATCTGGTGGAGACCGACGCTCCGCTGCCCCGGCCATCCACTCTGGAGCTGCGAGCCCCCGGTCTGTGGACCGAGTTCATCGAGCAGATCCCCGACGAGCACTTCACCGTGGATC
>JAPPKI010000126.1:0-3010 GCA_028820035.1 bacterium
TGGTGCCGGGGCTGTTCCCCCATGAGGACATGACCGCCGACATCCGCTCCAGCCTCGACCGCACCCACGAGAAGGATCCGTGCCAGCCCGCTATGCGGGTCGGGCAACTGCGGGAGCTGGGCTGGGCGGCCACCTTCCTGGCCTCCCCCTTCGCCCGGTTCATCAGCGGTCACACCATGGTGGTGGACGGGGCCAACTGGCAGCGCCGCTCCATGACCAACCCAGCGGTCGTCACCATCCGCGACCAGATGGGCAAGGGGCCGTTCGAGCTTTGAGCAGCGGACTTTGACTCCGATGGACCACGCCTAGCCGATGACCACCGACGGCCGGCCTTCTGATCCCATCGCGCTGGAGTTAGTCAAGAACGCCTCGGGGGCCATTGCCGAGGAGATGGGGCTGACCACCGTACGATCGGCCTATTCCTCGGTGGTCAAAGAGGGTGGGGACTCCACCGCGGCGATCTTCGACCATCGGGGCCAGTTCATTGCCCAGTCGATGGGCGCTCCCCTGATGCACTTGTCCAGTTTGCGACCGTCGCTTCGCTCCCTGCTGGACGACTTCCCGCCCTCGGGAATGCGCGACGGCGATGTGTACGCCTCCAATGATCCCTACCGGGGCGGCATCCACTCCAACGACGTGATGGTGTTCCGACCAGTGTTTATCGACGACAACCTGGCCTTCTTCACCTGCGCTCTGTTGCACGTGGCCGATCTGGGGGGAATGGCTGCTGGTGGGTTGCCGGCCAACGCCACCGAGATGTTCCAGGAGGGCCTGGTGCTTCCCCCTGTGCCGCTGGCGATCGCCGGGGAGCCAAACCAGCCGATGCTGGATGTGATTGCCGCCAACAGCCGCACCCCGGAGAAGGTGCTGGGCGACATCCGGGCCATGATGGCGGCCACCAACCTCGGGGCCGACCGGCTGGCCGATCTGGCGGCCCGCTATGGCCTCGAGCGGCTGCACCAGATCACCGACGAGCTGTTGGACTACACCGAGCGGCGCACCCGGGCGGGCATCGAGGCGCTGGCCGACGGCACCTACACCGGATCGTTCATCATCGACGACGATGGCGTGAACCCCGACGCCGACCACGAGGTACACGTCGCCCTCACCATCAAGGGCTCCACGATCACCGCCGACTTCCAGGGCACCTCACCCCAGGCACCGGGGCCGATCAATGCCGCGGTGTCGCAGACCACCTCCGGGGTGCTGTTCGCCGTGCGCTGCTTGCTGGCCCCTGACATCCCGGTGAACGACGGCGCTTTCCGGCCGTTGGAGCTGCGCCTGCCCTCGGGCACGCTGGTGAATCCCAATCCGCCCGCCGCCCTCAACGCCCGCATGGCCACGGTCATGGCGGTGGTGGAGGCGATGTTGGGGGCGTTCTCCCAGCTCGACCCGGCCCGGGCGGTGGCCGCTTCCTGCAACGTCCACGTCTACATCATGAACGGCACCGGGGGCGACGGCCGGCCGTGGGCGTTCATGGATCCCCAATTCGGCGGCTCCGGGGCCCGCTCCGACCGTGACGGGGTGGATGTGACCGGGCCGCTGGTGCTGGGCGCCGGCGGGGCGTTCCACACCGTAGAGGCCTACGAACAGGAGCACCCGGTGCGCTTCGAGCGCTTCGAGCTGTGGACCGACTCGGGGGGACCGGGGCGGTGGCGGGGTGGCACCGGGGCGCGCCGCGACATTCGCATCCTCGCCGACGGACAGTTCACAGGCCGGGCCACCGATCGCTGCCGCCGCCCTCCTCCCGGCATCTATGGCGGCTCTGCTGGCGCGGGCGGGGGCTGGGTTCTGAACGAGGGCACCCCCGACGAAAAATCGCTGCCGGCCAAGGTCACTGCCTATCCGCTGCGAGCCGGAGACATGATCACCATGCTCACCTCGGCGGGCGGAGGCTTCGGAAATCCGTATGACCGCGACCCTAAGCTGGTGGCCGCCGATGTGCGAGACGGCAGAGTCTCGCCCGAGGCCGCCCGCCGGGACTACGGAGTGGTGATCGACCAGGAAACCGGGGAGGTGGACCCGGCGGCCACGGCGGCGTTGAGAAGCCGATGACCCTCGCTTTGGGCGTCGACATTGGGGGGACGTTCACCGATGTGGTGATGATCGACCGCTCCGACGGCAGCGTCTGCACCGCCAAAGTGCTCACCACCCCCGATGATCCCGCGGCCGGGGTGCTTGAGGGGATTGATGAGCTCTTGGCCGAGGCCGGGCATGATCCCCCCGAGGTGTCTCAGGTAGTCCACGCCACCACCCTGGCCACCAACCTCATCTTGGAGCGCAAGGGGGGTCCGGTGGCCTACGTCACCACAGCGGGGTTCGGCGACATCTTGATCATCGGCAACGAGCGCAAGGGCGACGCCGAGAAGTACGACCTCTTCTACACCAAACAGGCGCCCATCGTCCCCCGGCGGCGCACTGTTGACGTGGCGGAGCGGACAGGGGCTGACGGCTCGGTGGTGGTGCCGCTCGATGTCGAGCAGGCCCGCACGGCGCTGGCCGACCTGCTGGCCCGCGAGCCGGTGGAAGCGGTGGCCGTGTGCTTCCTCCACTCCTACGCCAACGGGGAGCACGAGCGGCAGGTGGCCGACATCATCGCCGAGCTGAACCCCGACCTCTACGTGGCGGTTTCCAGCGAGGTTTGGCCCGAGTACCGGGAGCTGCCCCGGGCCTGCACCACGGTCATGTCGGCCTACGTGGGCCCCACCGTTACCCGCTACATCGCGCGACTGGACGACGAGCTGGCCCAACAGGGCATTGGGGCACGGCTTCAGATCATGGGCTCTTCGGGCGGCATCATCTCGGCGGCCACCGTGGCCCGGCGACCGGTGCAACTGGTGGAGTCGGGGCCAGCGGCCGGGGTGATGGCTGCTGCCCACATCGGCCGCCTCAGCGGCATCGACGATCTGATCTCTTTCGACATGGGGGGCACCACCGCCAAGGCGGGGTTGGTGCGGGGCGGCCAGGCCGCCATCGCCGGCCCCGAGGTCGTTGGGGGGGGCCCCCCCCC
>JAPPKI010000126.1:3020-12677 GCA_028820035.1 bacterium
GGCCAGGCCGCCATCGCCCACGAGTTCTATGTGGGGGGCACGGCGTCGTCGGGCGTGAAGAAGATCAACACCGGCTATCCCATCAAGATCCCGGTGATTGATTTGGCCGAGGTGGGCGCGGGCGGCGGATCGATCGCCTACCTCGACAGCGGCGGCGCGCTGCGGGTGGGGCCCGATTCCGCCGGAGCCGAGCCGGGTCCGGCCTGCTACGACCGGGGCGGCGGCCAGCCCACCGTGACCGACGCCGATCTTGTGCTGGGCTACCTCAACCCAAACTTCTTCCTCGGGGGCCGCATGGCTATCCGGGCCGACCTGGCCCACGCCGCCCTGGCCGAGATGGCCGAACCCATGGGGCTGACCCCGGAGGAGGCCGCTGCCGGGGTGTACGAGGTGGTCAACGCCACCATGGCCGCCGCGGTGCGGGTGGTGACCCTGGAGCGGGGCATTGACCCCCGCGATTTCACCCTGCTGGCCTCAGGCGGTGCCGCCGGGGTGCATGTAGCCCGCTTAGCCGAGGAGTTCGGCATCACCGAGGTGGTCATTCCGGCCAACCCTGGCGTGGGCTCGGCAGTGGGCCTGCTGGCTTCAGACGTGGTGACCGACCATGTCCGTACCCAGGTGATCGACTCGGTTGGTGTTGATGTGAGCGTCGTCGAGGCCATCTACGCCGAGCTGGAAGCCGTGGCCGTGGCCGAAATCGGGGCTGAGGGGTTCTCTGCCGACGAAATCGTTCTGGAGCGAGAGATCGACATCCGTTACCACCACCAAGCCCACGAACTCACCGTCCCCCTCCATGGAGTTGACCTCGACGAGGCGGCTGCCGCGTTCAACGAGCTCTATGAAGAGCTCTACGGCATCCGCCAGACCGACCCGGTGGAGTTTGTCAACTACCGAGTGCGGGTTGTCGGCCCCGTGCCCAAGCCCGACTGGTTTACCGACGAGGTGGCAGCCCAACCGCCCATGCCCCTCTCCTACCGCCCTGCCTGGTTCGGTGGCGAAATGGCCGACACCCCCGTCTACCGCCGCCACACCCTCCTCCCCGGCCCCACCATCGCCGGCCCCGCCATCATCGAAGAGACCTCCTCCACCGTGGTCGTCCCCAAAAGCTGGACCGCCTCAACCAACCGCCACCTCAGCCTGGTGCTGCGTCCGGCCTAGGTCGTTAGTTCCAGCGGACGTGGAGGTGTTCGTGGCCGTGGAGGACGAGGGTGGGGCGATATACGGGGGCCGGCTTGTCGGGGTTGAGCTCCAGGGCAGGGAACCGTTGGACCAGGGCATCGAGGGCGGCGATGGCTTCGGCTCGGGCCAGGGATGAGCCCAGGCAGTAGTAGGCCCCCAGGCCGAAGCCGTTGTGCTGACTGGCGTCGCGGTTGAGGTCCAGCCGGTCTGGTTCGGGGAACGCCTCGGGGTCGCGGTTGCAGGCCCCCAGCATCACCACGCATAGGTCGCCCTCGGGGAAGGTCTGGCCCGCCACTTCCACGTCGGCGGCCAGCACCCGGTGGTTGATCTGCACTGAGCTGTCGTAGCGCAGCAGCTCCTCGAAGGCGTCGTCGATCATCTCGGGCGTGGCCTGCAACCGCTCTAGCTCGCTGGGATTCTCCAATAGCGCCTTGGTGGCGTTGCCGATGATGTCGGCGGTGGTCTCGTGGCCTGCTTGGAGGAGGATTATGCAGGTCGGGACAACCTCTTGGTCGGTGAGCGGCCCCCGCTCGTCCTCCACCGTGACCAGCTTGGTCATCAGGTCGTCGCCGGGGTTGGCCCGGCGCTCGGCGGCCAGCGCGGTGAAGTACTCGGTGAACCCCCGCACGGCCTTCTCGCCGTTGGCGATCATCTCGTCGCTGAGTGCGGCGATATCGCCCCGGCGGGCGAAGTCCCACATCCACTGCTCGATGTCGGGGATGTCGCTGCGGGGGATGCCCAGCATCTCGCAAATGACGTGTACTGGCAGCGGGTAGGCGAACTGGCTCACCACGTCCATACCGCCGTCGTCGGCCACCGCGTCCAGCAGCCCGGTGACCACGTCGTTGATGGCTGGCTTGATCTTCTCCACCGCCCGGGGAGTGAACACTCGGGCCACCATGGAGCGAATGCGCTGGTGGTCGGGCGGGTCCAGCCACAGCAGCATCCGCTTCATCATGTCGTAGTACTCGGTGCCACCCGCCCCCACGTTGTACATCTCGGTGGTGCGGCGGTCGCTGATGGCCTTGGGGTTGCGCAGAAGCTGATCGGCGTCGGCGTGGCGGGTGAACACCCACGCCTCGTGCAGGATCGGGTTGTGGGTCTTGTGGATCGGGGCAGCCTCCCGCAGCGCGTGATAGTGCGGGTACAGGTCTCCCCGGATCTCCGGATTGATGATGTCGGCGATGATCTGCTCAGGGCCTGATTTAGAGGTGGCAGCGCTCATAGTGAAGGCCACGCTATAGCGGTGGGGGGATCGTCTGCCGATTGGATGGCCGACCAGACTCGTTCGGGAGTGAGCGGCAGATCTATGTACCGGATACCAAGATCGCTTAGCGCGTCAATCACCGCGTTCTGCACCGCTGGGGTGGCGCCAATGGTGGCGGCTTCGCCGATGCCCTTCACCCCCAAGGGGTTCAGATGGGTGGGGGTGATGGTGCTATCGACGGTGAAATCGCAGAATTCGGCGGCCGAAGGCATGGCGTAGTCGGCCAGTCCGGTGGTGAGCGGGTTGCCGTGGTCGTCATACGCCACATATTCGTACAGTGCCTGGCCGATGCCCGAGGCCACTCCACCGTGCTGCTGGCCGGCCACGATCAGCGGATTCAGCAGATTCCCGGCGTCGTCCACCGCCACAAAGCGCCGCAGGGTGACCAGTCCGGTCTCGGTGTCCACCTCTACCACGCAGATGTGGGTGCCGAATGGGAAGGTGGCGCCGTCGGTGGTGTGGTCGAGCTCGACCCGCAGCGGCTCGTCGGCCGCCGCCACGACCTGCTCCCAGCTCACCGCCGCACCGGGAACGCCAGCCACCCCCAAGCGGCCCTCGTCGGTCACCACGATGTCGTCGGTGCTGGCCTCCAACAGCTCCGCCGCCCGCTGCCGGGCGATGTCCAGCACCTCCATGGAAGCAGCATGAATGGCGCTGCCCCCGAGCTGGGCGCTGCGCGAACCGCCGGTGCCGCCACCTCGGGCCACCAACGCGGTGTCGGCCTGCACGAAGGCGATGCGGTCCAGGTCGATGCCCAGCCGGTCGGCCACGATCATGGTGAACGCGGTCTCGTGGCCCTGGCCGTGGGAGGAGGTGCCCACCGACACCGTGGCCGAGCCGTCGGGGTGTACCTCCACTACCGCGTGCTCCTCCTGTCCGGTGGGCGCGGTCACCTCCACATAGCTCGACAACCCGATGCCCAGCCTCCGGGGGTCTCCGGCGGCCCGGCGGGCCGCCTGCTCGGCTCGCAGATCGTCGTAGCCCACCAAATCGCAGGCCCGGTCCAGGGCCTTGGCGTACTCACCGGTGTCGTAGGCCCCGCCGGTAGGGGTCACGAGCGGAAAGTCCTCAGGGGCCAAGAAGTTGCGGCGGCGGAACTCCACCGGATCGATGCCCAACTCGGCTGCGGCCAGATCGGCCATGCGCTCAATAGTGAGGGTGGCCTGGGGTCGGCCCGCCCCCCGGAACGCCCCCAGCGGGGCCCGGTTGGTAGCCGCAAGGCCGTAGTCGAACTGCACCTGCTCGATGCCGTAAACGCCGGTCGCCATGACCCGGGTGATGGTGGGGAGAACGCCGCCCAAGGCGGGATAAGCCCCGGCATCCACCAGCACCACAACTTCCAGCGACACCATGCGGCCGTCGTCGGTCACGCCCAACCGGACGTAATGCACCTGATGGCGGGCCTGCATGGAGATGAGGTTCTCAGCCCGGGTCTCATTCCACACCACGGGGCGACCCAGTTGCCGGGCGGCTGCGGACACTGCCACATGTTCCACGCGCCAGCCGCCCTTAGCCCCGAAGCCGCCGCCCACCCACGGGGCGATCACCCGCACCTGGTCATGGTCCAACCCCAGCGAATCAGCTATGCCTGCTCGGGTGGGGTGTGCACCCTGGGTGGATACCCACAAGGTGAGCTGCTCGCCGGTGGGGTCGGCGAGCACGGCGTCGGTTTCCATCGGAACTACGGCCATCCGGTTGTGGACGATGCGGCCGGTGATAACCCGGTCGGCTTCGTCGTGCAGGCCCTCTACCGGATCGAAAGCCCGGAACATCGAGTCGGATCCCCGTTCGGGAAACAACACCGCCGCACCGTTGGCCACCGCGGCCTCGGCATCCATCGACACCGGCAGCGGCTCGTAGTCAACCATGATCTCATCGGCCGCGTCTTGGGCCGCGGCCAACGTTCCAGCCACCACCATGGCCACCGGCTCGCCCACAAAACGGACCCGACCGCTGGCCAACGGCCCGCGCGCAAAGTGAGGATCGAGCGGGAACCGGGGCTTCACCTGGTCAACCCCAATGCTCTCGGCGGTGTACACCGCAACCACCCCCGGTCGCTCGGCCGCGGCCCCAATGTCGATGCCGGCGATCTCCCCATGGGCCACCGGCGAGCGGACGAAGTGGGCTTGGAGCAGGCCATCTGGCCTCAAATCCCCGGTGAAGCGACCCTCTCCAGTAAGTAGAGTCCCGTCTTCCCGGCGCACAACTTCAGTCCCCAAGATCGATCCAGCCATAGGGTGCCCATTATGGGAGGCGCACCGGCAGAACTCGTTATGGGAGGGTGAACAAGCATGGAACTGCATGATTTAATCGAACCGGCCACCACTGCTTTGGTGCTTCAGGAGTGCCAAAACGGAGTGATCGGGGAGCTGTCGGCCCTGCCCGCGCTGGCTGAGGCCGCCAAGGAGGGGCTGATCCCCAACGTGGCCGCGCTAGCCGATGCAGCCCGCACGGCAGGTGTGCGGGTGATTCACTGCACGGCCCAGCATCGCGCCGACGGTTGGGGCGGCAACCGCAATGCCCGCCTGTTCCGGGCCATGCCCAAGATGCCGGTTCAGCTGCACGTTGGCACCCCGGCGGTAGAGGTGGTGCCCGAGATCGGCGTGGCCGACACCGACATCGTTCTGCCTCGCCACCACGGGCTATCGCCATTTCAGGGCACCGAACTCGACTCGATGCTGCGCAACGAGGGCGTCCGCACCATTGTGGCCGTAGGGGTTTCGGTGAACGTGGCCATCATCAACCTGACCTTCGACGCGGTCAATGCGGGCTATGTGGTGGTAATCCCTCGCGACGCCGTAGCCGGCACCCCGCCCGACTACGTCGACGCCGTGTTCGAGCACACGCTCGGCATCGTGGCCACCGTCACCACCACTGCCGACGTGGTCGACGCCTGGACGGGCTAGGTCAACCCAAACCGCCTCTCACGTAGGCCACCACCGCGGCGATCTCGTCGTCGCTGAGCTTGGAGGCGAACTCGGGCATCTCGCCGAGGCCTTCCCGGACCAGCGCTTCCATGGCCTCTGCCGAGGCGTACTTCTCCAGGACTTCGTTGGGGCGGATATCCGGCCCGACGATGCCGCTGCCGTCGATGCCGTGGCACCCCACGCAGCGCTGCAAGTACACGGCCTTGCCGTCGGCCACCGGCACAATTGCGCTCGTCACCGGGACCTCATCAGGACTGGTCCCTCCGCTACAACCGACAGCGGCCACCAACACAAGTACACCGCCTGCCAACAGGACGCCGAACGCCCACCTCAGTCGAGAGACGGGCAGGGTCAAGCTCCCACCGGGGCGCTGGGGCTGAACGTCACTGGCATCGATTCGGGACCGACGATGAAGTTGGACGCCCGCCACGGCAGCGGCTCGTCGTTGGCCAACTGGATGTCGGGCATCCGCTCAGCCAGACGCTGGAACATGATCTTGAGCTCCAGGCGGGCCAAAGATGCTCCCAGGCAGAAGTGCGTTCCCCAGCCGAAGGCCAGGTGTTGGTTGGGCTCGCGCTCCAAGTCGAACGTGAACGGGTCGTCGAACACTCGGTCGTCCCGGTTGGCCGACGGATAGAACAAGATGATCTGGTCGCCCTCGCCAATGGTCTCACCATGCATCTCCACTTCCCGGGTGGCACTGCGGGACATGTTCTTGATGGGCGTCACCCAGCGCAGCAACTCCTCCACCGCTCGCTCCATCCAGGCGTCGTCGGCAGACCTCTGGTTGAACAGCGCCTTCTGGTCGGGGTGCTCCATCAGCGCCAACATCCCACCACTGATCACGTGGCGGGACGTCTCGTCGCCCCCGATCAAGATCAGCAGACCCTCCTGATACAGCGATTCGTCGTCGAGGCTGTCGCCGTCCACCTCGGCATGGCACAACACGCTCACCAGGTCGGACTGCGGCGGGCGATCCCGCCGGTCGGCGATAACCCCCATAAGAAACTCCCGAAAGGCCACCCCGGCCATGATCCCCTTCTCGAGCGCCTCTTGGTCGGTCTCGGTGGTGGCCCGCATCATGTCGTCGGACCACTCCAGCAGGTCGTCGTAGCTCTCACGAGGAAAGCCCAGCATGTCGCCAATCAGGATCAGCGGCAACGGAGCCGCGATGTCCCAAATGAAATCGCACTCGCCCCGCTCGCACACCTTGTCCAAGATCTCGTCGCAGATTGCGATGACGTCGGGGGTGTGATCACGCACCCGCTTGGGGGTGAAGCCCCGGTTCACCAGCTTGCGGCGCTGTTTGTGCTCGGGGTCGTCCATGGAGATCATCATGGGCAGCGAATTCCCGTGGGGGCGGGGGCTGCGATACGAGGAGAACGTTTTGGGGTCCTTCTCGATGGCCAAGATGTCGTGGTAGCGGGAGATGCCCCACACGTCGCTGTTGGGGTCGTAGTACACCGGGGAGTGCTCCCGCATCCAGGTCCACGCTTCGTGGGGCTCGTGCTGGAACCAGAACCCGTCCATGAAGTTGACCCCGTCGAGGGTGGGGTGGTTGGGCATTGCTCTACCTCGTGCTCGTACTGCTAACCCTCGCCCATGAGCCGGGCGATCATTCGGCTGCCCTGCTCTGGGTCCCAGGCCGCCACCATGTCGTCGATCCCGTTCTCCCACGACACCGTGCAGGGCCCAGTCATGGAGATGCGCTTGTCGCTGTCGTAGGCCCGGCTGTGGGTACCCACCGGGTAGTACTCGAAATTGGGCTCCACCCCGACCTGGGCTCCCATTCGCCGGCACATGTCCTCGATGCTGACGTTCTCGTCGCCGCCCCAGTTGACAACGGTGGCCGGCACGGTGGCCCCCCCCAAGAAGGCCTCGGCGTGGGCGCACATGTCCTTCTCGTGGACCGGGGAGAACATGTTGGGCTCCGAGTCTTTGAGGGGCACCGGCATGCCGTTGGTCATCATGGCCAACAAGATGGCGGGCAGCCCCCCGTTTTGGCCGTAGGCCACGTTGATGCGGCCGATCACGGTGGGCAGGTCGTAGAGCCGGCACATGGTTCGGGCCACCGCCTCGGCGGCCATCTTGGTCACCCCGTAGGTCTCCGAATAGGGCTGCTCGCTGTCGCCCAGCGGATCGCCTTCGGCGTAGACGTAGGTGTGGTCGTCGTTGTTCTTGTAGGCGGCGGCGGTGGACGCATGCAGAAAGCCCTTGGCGTTGCGGCAGTGCGCCATCAGCAGGCCAGTGGCCTCGGCGTTCTGGGTTAGGGCAAAATCGTAATCAGGTGAAGCCGCCATGAACGCGGCCATGTGGATCACATAGTCGAAGTCGTCGGGCAATCCGTTCAGGTCGCCGGAGGCCAGGTCGGCTTTATGGGGAATGGCCCCGGCCTCCTCCACCTGCTCCTTTGATCCCGGCTGGCTGAATCGGGCCAGCCCCCACACCTCGTTGTTCTGAGCGAAGTGTCGGGTCATGGGCAGAGCGATCTGCCCCGCGGTCCCCGTGATCAGAATCTTCTGGCCTTCCATCGTCGAACCTCCTCGACCTTTGCTCACCTTGTACTAGCACGGCAAGCCTGCGGCGTTGACATGATAGGGATAGAGACATGATTCGCACCGAGCCCCTCGACGCGCCACTGGGTTCGCTGGCCTCGGGCTGGGACCCTGGGGCACCGCTGTCCGACGGCGATGTGGCGACGCTGCGCCAAGCGTTGGCCGACCGTCTGGTGGTGGTGCTGCGGGGCCAGCGGGAGTGCGACGCCGAGGAGCTGGCCGCACTGGCCCATCAACTGGGCGAGCCGTTCCCCGCCGACGAGCTGTACAACATCCCCACCGAGACACCCGAGGTGCTGGCCGTGTCCAACGAGCTCAACGACGACGGTTACGAGATCGGCACCGCGGGAAGCGGCCCGCTGCCGTGGCACACCGACTACGCCTTCTTGGACACCATCGCCCGGGAGTCGCTGCTCAATGCCCAGCGGGTGCCGCCCGACGGCGGTGCCGACACGTCGTTTTGCGACATGTACACCGCCTATGAGACCTTGCCCGACCACTTGGGCGAGAAGCTGGCGGGGCGGACCGGCCGGTACACCATCACGTCGGAAAACAACACCCGGCTCCGCCAGAACCACCACGACGAGGATCCGTCCGAATCAGCGGCCCGCCGAATGCAGGCCAATCCCGACATCATCTATCCCGGCTCGGGCGAAGTGGTCGAGCACCCGGTGGAGATGCCCCACCCCGACACCGGAAGGGTGGCGCTGTATGTGTCGTCGTTCTCCTGCGGCTTCGACGGCATCGACGACCCCGAGGAAGCCTTCGCCCTCACCCAGGCGGCCATGGACCACGCCATTGTCTCCGAGCGCACCTACACCCACCGCTGGCGTCAGGGCGACGTGGTGATCTTCGACACCGTGGGCACCGTCCACCGCCGAGAGATGCCCCACAACCCCGGCCCCCGTTCTCTGCGCCAACTGTCCATCAAGTACCCCTGAGCGACGAGGGGCGACCCGCTGTCCTAGGCAGGCTCTCGTTAGTCTGGCACCATGCCTACGCCAGCTCGAGTCGCCGTCGTTCCCCAGGAAATGGGCCAGCCCCTGCGCATCGAATCGGTGGAGTTGCCCGATCCCGGGCCCACCGACGTGGTGGTGCGGCAATTCGCCAGCGGGGTGTGCCACAGCCAACTCCACGAGATCCACACTCCCCGGGCCAGCGACGTGGTGCTGGGCCACGAGTCCACCGGCGAGGTGGTGGCGGTGGGCAGCGAAGTGAGCCACGTTGCCCCCGGCGACCGGGTGTTTGTGACCTGGCTGCCCCGCAGCACCCAGCCCCCCGACCGCCGGCCTGCCATGGCCCAGGTCGTCCAGGACGACGGCGCTCTGGCCACCAGCCTGGGGGTGTTCACCTGGGCCGACCACACCATCGCTGATGAGATGTTCATCGTGCCCATGCCCGATGACGCCCCCACCGATGTAACCGCCATTATCGGATGCGCAGTGATGACAGGCGCCGGCGCGGTGATGAACACTGCCGGGGTCACCGCCGGATCTTCGGTGGCGGTGTTCGGGGTGGGCGGCGTGGGCCTCTCGGCCCTGGCCGCGGCCAAGGCGCTTGGGGCCGACCCCATCATCGCGGTGGACCTCTCCGAGAAGAAGCTGGACTTCGCCCTGCGCCATGGGGCCACCACCGCAGTCAACGCCTCCGAGTGCGACCCGGTGGCCCGCATCCACGAGCTCACCCCCCGTCAAGGTCACGAATTGATTGGCGCGCCCTGCTCAGGAGT
>JAPPKI010000063.1 GCA_028820035.1 bacterium
CAGTATGGTTGATCGTAATTCTTGGTTTGTATGACTCAAAAGATTTTCAGAAAATTCGAAATTTTCTCAAGAAGAAGGCTGCTGAAGCCACCGAAGATTAGAGCCTTCGCGGAAGCGTGGGGTGGGGGTGTTCTGAGGGTCCGCTATTGGGGTGGCTGTCCCGTGTCAAGTTTTCTGGGACAGGTCGTGGTTTGGTGCTGATCTGAGGGAGGGGTTGGATGGGCCGTCAGCCTGGAAGTCTGTGGAAGACAGGGCGAGGATCGTTTTGGCTGTGTTGCGCGGGGAGGTCTCGGTTGCGGAGGCGGCACGCTGGAGAGCGCTTCGAGGTCCAAGGCGACCTCAACCATCTCAGCCGATGGAGGCGCACCAGCGGCCAAAACAGCGACGAGTTGCTCACCCACACATGGGACAACGCCGCCCCCTCCGCCTCCTACACCATCAAAGTCCGCATGATCTGGGCCCAAGCGGGCAAACCGCCCATCAACAGCCCCTGGACCGCACCCAAAACCGCCACCTGCCCCGACCGCTTCAAACCCCAAAACGTCAAAGCAGAATGCAACAGCCACGGGGTGGTCAAGGTTTCGTGGGACCGGACGAATGGGGCGAGCAAATACCGGCTGACCGGAATCAACTACGAGGGCCCCGGAGGCATAGACGGCGACAGAAGGTACGCGGTCGCTCAAAGAAACGAGGGCGCAACCTACACGTTCCAAGTCGAAGCCCACACCGCCGGTAACTGGGGCGGCGCATCCGACGGCGCCACCATCACCTGCGACGAACTCGACCCCGATAACCCCGGCGGAACCCCCGATAACGCTTATGAGCCCGACTGGATAAGCCCCAACGCGACAAAGACCTATGAGGGGGGCGACCTGTACACGTGGGAGAATCCCAACGTGGCCAGACTGTTAGCCGACGAGGCCACTATGAACTTGGGTTCTCAGAGCTGCGGCGACACCAAACCCAAGACCGGCGGCGGCTGGACCCGCACCTGCGTCTTTGTGTGGACTGAGCCGCTCAACATCGACCTCACCGACGAGTTGGTGAGGGAGTTCGACCATGGCACTACCCGCCCCCACGCAACCCACCCGCACCCGCAGTTCTGGCACATCTACAAGAACGCCGAGGGCCACGCCGAAACCGCCCTGCACCGCCACTGCCCCACCCGCGACGTCAACGGCGACGGCGACACCGAAGACCCCGGAGACAACGACGGCACCTGCCCAGGACCAGACACCGACCTGCCCGACCTCCCCTGGCACCCCACGCTCCCCAACAAAGAAGACCCATTCTGGAAAGACGCCGTCAGAAACGGTGTGCTAGGCGAAATCGGTGCTCGGTATTAGGCGTGGGAGGCGCAACTGCTATGGCGAGACTCGGCATCATCGCGGGAAGCGCCGCTGGGCCCGTCGGAATCGTAGTGGGCGGGCTTGTCGGAGTTGGTCTCGGAGTGCTGTACGCCTGGCTAAAAGACGACAAGCCCAACTTCTACGACCCCGGCGAGGACTGCAACGACGACACCCAAATTATCGGCTTTTTCAAGAACGCCTTCTGCCGTATAGGTCATTCGCAGTCAGAAATTGCTAAGGGCTACCGGGAGTTGACCGGGCTCAAGCCCGCGCTCATCGACGTCGACCCGGTGCTGCTGTCCCGCTCATGCGAGACCAACACGGCCAAGACCAAAAGAACCTGCCGCGAAACCTGGTCAGAGAACATCATCCTCCTCAGGAACCCCGGCATAGACTGGGCAGCTCTGCGGATCACCGATTGGAGCGGTCCTGAAGAAATCTTGACCAATATTGGTACGATGGCCACCATCGTTGGGTTGGCAGCAACTGGCAAGTGATATTTCCTTCTCGCGGCTGGTGTAGGCGTTGGGAGCGCAGCAGGGCTTGAAGTGATTGCGTACCGCAGGACCGCAGATTCCAAAGAGTACTTGCGAATGTACCCAGTCAAAGCAGCCGCAGAAGCAGACGCGGCGAGTACAAGTCTGGACGTGGCGGGCATCACGAACTTTGAAGGATGCTCGACAGATTATGACCTTTCACCTCAGACAGATGTGATCACAGTGACAAAGACCTACGGAAGCTTCACAGATGAGCGCGTCTCCACCTATCACTACTGCTTGCCTGACTAGCAGTACATTGAGTGAAATGCACCGAGGCCGAACAAGTTCCAAGGTTCCGCGACGATGGCAAATCGCCGTTTATGTAATCGGCGCTTTCTGCACTTATGCAAGGATCATCATATTCGGGGTCACCGGCATTGAAGGTGTTCTCACATGGGTGATCGCGGGGTGCTTTACCCTCTTGGTGGCATTTGGCATGTTTGACCGAAGAAGACACCTTCGAATCAATACAGGGGATGTTGTCTATGAGCCAGAGAACGCTCACAGCTAGAAGACCACTCTTGTCCCCAAGCGTGGATTCATGGTGGCTACCAGAACCCCTCGTGAGCTTGTCGATGCGTGAGTCCGCGCATACCAATCAGGCGGCGAAGACCACCGGGTAGCGGCCGAAATAGGGCCGGGTGGTGGAGGCGTCCATCTCTGGTGGGTCGTCGGGGTCGGGGCGGCAGCCGTGGTCGAACAGGGTCTGCACCGCTGCTGGCACTAGCCCGAACAGATGGGCGTCGACGTCGTCGCCGTCCATGAACGTGACTCCGGCGGCCAAGTCTTGGCCGATGCAGGCGTGCATGCCCTGACCAAAGCTCAGTCCCCACGGGGCAATTCCCTCGGGCAGGGTGCGGTCGGGATTGAAATCGGCGGCATCGTCGCCGAACACCGAGGGATCCCGGTTCACGGACAGGAGATCAAGCGTGACCCGGTCGCCCTTGGCTATATGCACGCCGCTGGACAAATCTATGTCGGTCAATGCCCAGCGCATGCCGGTATGGCTGGAGGGCTGGAGGCGGATGGTCTCGTGGGTGCAGCGCTGCATGAACAAACGGTCGTCTCGCACCCGGTTCTCGTCTTCAGGGTGATCGGCCAGCCAGCCGAAGATGTTGTGTACTACCCGGTTGAAGGCGGTGGCCGAAGTGTGCGCCCCCGCCAGCATGTAGAAAGCGATCTCCCGCCGGATGGTCTCGTGGCTCAGATCCAGGCGGTCCTGGTTGTGCATCAGCACCATCAGTACGTCCTTGGGCAGCTCGTCGGCGTCGATCTCTCCTGCCTCTAGCTGGTCGAGCAGCGCCTGGCGCCGGTCCATGCCCGGGGTGAGGAACTCTGCGTCGAACGCCTCCAGAGCAGCCTCGATCTCGACAACTTTGGCCTCCTTGTCGCCGGTGTAGTGAGCCAGCGTGGCCCCTTCGATGAACTTGGTCAGGTAGTCGTACAGCCGGAAGGTCTCCTCCGGGGTGCCATGAGGCCGATCCACCCCGGCGGTGAACGCAGCCAGGTTCATCATCAGCTGGTGGCCCAGCTTCACCAACTCGGCCTTGCCCTCGGCCAAATGGGGGGCCAGAGTCCCCTCGATGATGGGCGGGAACAGGTCCTGCTCGTACAGCGTGAACGTGTCCCGGCGAAAAAGCCGGTTCTCCAGCCGGCGGCGGTCCCGGTGCTCATCGCCGTGGAGATTCACCACCACATCGCTCATGATCACCTCGCCCGCGTCGTATAGGGCCTGGCGTAGGTTCTTATTTCGATAGCACTCGCGGGCTTCGGCGAACGTGGTCACGGTGATCTCTGCCATCTCCGGCATTTTGTCACAGAAAATTCTCTGTTAGAGTCCCGAACTTGTGTACATCCGATCAGTGCACGTCCAACGAAACGGAGGGGATTCCATGTCCAAGCTCTTGAAAGTTCTGGCGCTGCTGTTCGCAGTGGTTCTGGTAGCAGCCGCATGCGGCAACGACGATGACGACGACGGCGGTGCTGCTCCCGCACCGGCTGCCACCGAAGCGCCCGCTCCTGCAGCGGATGATGACGATCACGACCACGAAGAAGACGACGACCACGACCACGAAGAAGACGACGACCACGACCACGAAGAAGACGAAGAGATGGCTGACGAGATGCCTGGTGTGGTCGAAGAAGACGACGACATGGCCGAAGACGACATGGCCGAAGAAGAGATGGTCGACACCTGTGGCGCCAACACCGACGGCGATGTCCGCGGCGTCGACAAGGACGACGGCGTGATCACCATTGGGACGTCCCAGCCGTTCACCGGCCGGGCCGCCGTGGCTGGCGAGGGCCTGCTGGGCGGCTTGCAGATGGCGGTTGACGAGGTCAACGCCGCTGGCGGGATCGACGGTTGCACTTTCGAACTGGCCTGGGAGGATGACCGCTTCGAGATCGAGCAGATGGTTACCAACGTCCGCAAGATGATTGAGCAGGACAACGTGTGGGCGTTTGTGGGCACTGCAGGCTCGCAGGCCATCCCCTCCACCTATCCTGACATCGAAGCCGCTGGCACCCCGCTGTGGGGCCCGGTGTCGCCTGCCGACCAAGACATCCAAGAGGTGTACCTCACCAACCCAACCCGCACCGAGCAGGGTCGCATCTGCATCGACTACTTCGCTGAGCAGGGTGTGACCAAGGTGGCCGCCATTGGCCAGGACAACGAGCTGGGCGAGGAGGCGTTCAACGCCATCGATGCCCAAGCGCCGGTCAACGGTATGGAGATTGTGGCCAAAGAAGAAGTCGAGGTTCTCTCCGACGTAGTCGGCCCAGCCGTTCTGGCCGTGATCGACTCTGGTGCTGAGGCCGTGCTGACCGCCCTTGACAACGCCCAGAACGGATTGGTGCTCGACCAGTTCCATGAGGCTGGCTTTGACGCTTTTGTTTGCTCGGATGCCGGATCCTCCGGCGCAGGCGGAAAGAACACAGTTAGCTTGGCCAACCCTGAAGCTGCTGCTGGCTACCTCGGTGCTCTCCAGGTGGCGCTGCCCGATGGCGACCATGAGTTCGTGCAGCACTGGCGTGGGCTGTGGGAGGCCTATGACGGGCCTGGCAAAGAAGGCGGCGCCCCCAACTTCAGCCTTCAGACCTACTCCATCGCCATTGCGTTCTTCGAGCTGTTCGACCGGCTAGACGGCGACTACTCCTATGAGAACTTCCACGCCACCGCTGAGTCGCTTGCCGGCGACCCGATTTTGGTGCCCTCTATCCCGCCAGTGGCCTGCGGGCCGCTGCCCAGTGGACATAGCTGCGCATCTGGTGCGGGCATCGCCCGGTTTGAGGGATACGACGAGGCCAACGACAAGTGGGTTTGGACCCAGATCCGAGCCTTCCAGGCACCGGCCAGCTAAATCGATGGTTGGTCCGGGGCTGGTGAGCGCCAGCCCCGGACCGATCCAATTGGGGGGATAGCAGGTGGATCAACTCCTCCAGCAGATTGTGGTTGGCTTGGAAGCCGGCTCGAGCTACGGCCTCATTGGCCTGGCCATCGTGGTCATCATGAAGTCGACCGACGTGCCCAATTTCGCTACTGCGGAAATGGGGCTGGTGGCCGCCTATATGGGTTGGTTCCTGTCCGCCGATCCCGCTCGAGGCGGAGTGGGATGGCCATTCTGGTTGGCCATTGTGATCGCCTTGGCCTTTGCCGGAGTGTTTGGGGCCATTACCCAGTTCTTCCTGGTCCGTCCCTTGACCGGTCTGTCAACTCAGCCCTTAGCGGCGTTCTCCGCGCTCGGGCTGGGCTATATCAGTATTGACTTCCTGAACAATGAGGGACTTCCCACTTTCCTGGACTGGTTCCCAGTCACCAACGAGGGATTCCCCTTGGCGGTAGCGGTGATCCTGGCCATCATCACCGCGGTATTGACTTACCTGATGATGCGCTATTGGGTGAAGCCCCTCAGCAAGGTGGACCACTTCCCACTGCTGCTGCTCACCATCGGCTTGACGTTTGCGCTGGGCTCTTTGATCGAAAACCTGTGGGGAGCTACCCCGCAGCGTTTCGACGCCCCTTGGTCTGGAGAAACCTTCGACATTGGCAGCACCAGGATCGGTTGGGATCAGGTCGTCACTATCGTGGTGGGATTGGCCATCGTGGCGGGATTGGGGCTGTTCTTCCGATCCAAGTGGGGCGTGCGAATGAGGGCCATCGCCGAAGATGGTCCCACCGCCCGCATGCTGGGAATCAACGCCGGATCAGTTTCGCTCATTGCCTGGGCCATCGGAATCTTCGTGGCCGGGGCGGCCATGATCCTCAACACCAGCTCCACTGTCTTGGAGTTGGGCAGTGCAGAAGGCCTCATTCTCAAGGGGTTTATTGCCGCGGTGCTGGGCGGCTTCGTGTCGATGGGCGGAACATTCGCTGGCGGTCTGCTCGTGGGATTGGGCGAGGCCTTGGCCGGCGGCCAGATCTCCACCAGCTTGCAGCCCACCATCGCGTTGTTGGTGGTAGTGGTGGTGCTGCTGGTAGCCCCCGGTGGGTTCAGTCGAACTGCCCGGACTCGAGAGGTGTAGCTGATGACGGTTGCCACCGCTTCTTCCCGTCCTCTTTATCCCCCCAAGCCCCCAGGTCTTCGCCGGTATCGGGAGCAGTTCACCACTTTCGGGGTGTTTGTATTCCTGGCGTTTTTGCCATGGATTCCCATTCTCGGCTGGACTGACATCTTCGACAGTGGCAATAACTTCGGTCGGGGCAACCTGGCATTTGTCTTCGCGTACGGCGCGGCTGCGGTGGGCTTCAACCTGTTGGTGGGTTATTCGGGCACATTGGGCCTTGCGGTAGCCGGCCTCTTCGCCTTGGGGGCCTATGGCACCGCGGTGCTGTCCGCCCCCAGCGATGCCCGAGAAGCACTAGCTGGATACGACTGGCCGTTCTTTTTGGCTCTGCCGGTGGTGTGCGTCGCCGCGGCCATCATCGGCGTGCTGGTTGGCTTTCCCGCCGCCCGGCTCAAGGGGTTCTTCCTGGCCATCGCTACATTGGCCCTCGGAGAGCTGATTGTCACCATCATTCGGCTAGACGACGATGTGTGGAGCGGGCTGAAGACCAACGGTGGCACCGGAAAGCAGGTTCCCCAGTTCCTCATCCCCGGGCTCGACCGCATCCTCAGCGTTTACATGCTGTCGCTGGGCGCACTGGTGCTGATGATGCTGGCCTACATTGTGCTGACCAACCGGCGGCTGGGCCGCACCCTCAAAGCGGTACGCGACATCGACATTGCCACCGGTCCCTTGGGCATCTCCTCCACCTACTACAAGCTGGTTGCCTTCGGGCTGTCGGCCTTCGCCGCGGCCCTGGCCGGGGCCATGTGGGCCCAGAACAGCTCGTTTGCCAACCCGCAGACCTTCCGCACGCGGTTGCTGGTGTTCTTGCTGGTGGTTCTGATCGTCGGCGGGCTGGGCCGCAAGTGGGGTCCACTGATCGGCGCGGTGTTCTTCGTGTTCCTGCGCCAGAAACTTCAGGACACTCAGAAGCTGCTGTTCTTGATATTGGGCATCGCATTGATTCTGGCTGTGCTCGTGCTGCCCAATGGGATTGCGGTCTTGCCCAAGCAAATTCGTGACAGCCGTTGGGTGAAAGACCTCCAGCGAAGACTGGAGTCGCTATTGGACTTCTCGCCATGAGCGTCGTAGAGGCCTCTCCGCCGGGTGCGAATCCCGCTGATGCCGTCGCATCGCTCGCCGTTGACGACCTGCACGTGGCCTTCGGTGGAAACCGGGTTCTCTTGGGAGTCGACCTGCATTTCGCCCCCGGTTTCAATGGACTTATTGGGCCTAATGGGGCGGGGAAGACCACGGTGTTCAACGTCGTCTCTGGCTACGTTCGCAGCAGCCAGGGCGCGGTCCGCTTGCACGGCGAGGATGTGCTGCACATGTCCCGCACCCAGCGGGTGAAGGCGGGAATCGGGCGCACCTTCCAGGCACCTCGGCTGATTCTCGACGCCACTGTGATGGAGAACACCCTGTTGGGCCGCCACCATCTGTTCCGCTGGGGGCACTTTGCCGAGTTGTTGCTCTTGCCCCAGCAGCGCCGGGAGGAGACCGAAGCCCGCCAGATTTGCATGGACATGCTCGACCGTTTCGGCTTGGCCGACTTGGCCCACGAGGAGGCTGGGGCGCTTTCGCTGGGTTCTCAGAAGCTGGTGGAGGTGGCCCGGGCCTTGGTGGCCAACCCCACTGTTGTATTGCTTGATGAACCGGCTGCCGGGTTGGGCGCCGACGACGTGACGGTGTTGCTGCGGGGTTTGCGAGAGCTCCAAGCCGAGCGCAACCTGTGCGTGATCATCATCGAGCACGATCTGCAACTGGTGACCAGCCTGTGCCCCAAGATCAGCGTGCTGCACTTCGGCGAGATCATCTCGGAGGGCAGCCCCGAGCACGTCACATCCGATCCGGCGGTGATCGAGGCCTACCTGGGTCATGGTTTCGAGGCTGAGGAAGGCGGCGAGATTCACGAGGTGGAGGGGCCGCTGTCGGAGCACCACCACATTGACCACGTCGAAGAAGAGGGAACACTGGAAGAGGTTTGGACCGAAGACGACGGCCCTGAGCAGGGGGAGTCGTCCTGATGCTGCTCGAGATCAACGATCTGGTTTCGGGCTACGGCCGCCTCGAAGTGCTGCACGGCGTCTCGCTGTCGGTAGAAGAGGGCGAGATCGTGTCGGTGCTCGGGGCCAACGGAGCGGGCAAGACCACCCTGCTGCGGGCTATTTCAGGGGTGCTGGACACCTGGTCGGGATCGGTGGTGCTCGACGGAGAGAACTTGGGCAGCCTGGCCATCGAGCGCCGGGCCATGCGAGGGCTCGGCCACCTGCCCGAGGGGCGGGGCATTTTCCAGAACCTGTCAGTCAAGGAGAACATGGAGCTGGGCCTGGGGCTCCGCTCGGACGGGGCGGCGGCAATTCGCAGCGACCGCGACCGCCTCTTGGACCTGTTGCCCGCGCTGGCTGAGAAGATCGGCGAGCAGGCATCGTCGCTGTCGGGTGGACAGCAACAGATGCTGGCTTTGGCCCGGGCCATGATCACCCGACCCAAACTGCTGATGATCGACGAGCTGTCTTTCGGCCTGGCCCCCAACCTGGTGGACCAGCTGTTCGAGTTGGTGGTGGACCTGCGGGACGAGGGTGGGACTACCTTCCTTCTGGTGGAGCAGAACGCCGGGGTGCTGGAGGTGTCCGACCGCACCTACGTGCTGCGCACCGGCAACAACGACATCAGCGGGCCTTCGGCCGAATTGCGGGCCTCCCACGATCTAGTTCGTTCTTATCTGGGCCACTGATGCCGGGCCGGGTGCTGGTAACCGGCGGCGCTTCCGGCATCGGAGCCGAGACGTGTCGAGTGTTGGGTGATGGTAGGTGGGATGTTGTGGCGGCTGATGTGGTTTCTGCTGAGGGTGTGGTGTCTCTGGATGTGACTGACGAGGCGGCTTGGGATCGGGTGCTGGAGGATGCGGGGCCGCTCGCTGGGTTGGTGAACTGTGCTGGTATCCGTAGCCGCAGTTCGATTGTCGATACCGAGTTGGATGATTTTGAACGCCATTTGCGGGTGAATGTGGTGGGTACCTGGCTGGGGATACGGGGCTTCTTGCGCCGGCACCAGCCC
Source organism: bacterium (assembly GCA_028820035.1). Taxonomy (GTDB): domain Bacteria; phylum Actinomycetota; class Acidimicrobiia; order Acidimicrobiales; family Bin134; genus Poriferisocius. The sequence goes on from JAPPKI010000063.1 coordinate 9,497, forward strand.
GGCACCGCGGGGGCCATCGTCAACGTTTCGTCGGTGAACGCCGAGATCGCGGTGCCTGATCAGGCCCACTATGTGGCCTCAAAGGGTGCGGTGTCGGCGCTTACCCGGGCGGCCGCAGTGGAGGCTGCGACGGTGGGGGTGCGGATCAATGCGGTGGCGCCGGGGCCGGTGCGCACCCCCATGACCGCAGAGCGTCTAGGCGACCCCGAGCAGGCCGCCTGGCTGGATGCCCGGGTGCCGATGGGCCGGGTAGCCGAGCCTGCCGAGATCGCCGAGGCGATCTCGTTCTTGCTCAGCGACAAAGCGTCTTACATAACCGGCGAAGTTCTATTCACCGATGGAGGGTGGCACGGAAATGCCTGATTCAACATCCCAATCGCTGACGGGGCTGGTGCCCCTCGACGACTTCTACCACTTCGGCGTCGTGGTCACCGACCTCGATGCGGCCATGGCCGAGTGGACCGCCATCCACGGATTTGAATGGGGTCCCGTGCAGAACCGGGAGTTCATGGTCCGCCAGCCCAACGGGGTGGTGCTGGCCGAGTTCCAGTTCACCTACTCCATCGCCGGGCCGCCCCACATCGAGCTCATTACCGGGACGCCGGGCACCGTGTGGGATCCCAGCACTGCGGGCGGCGTACACCACCTGGGCTACTGGAGCCACGACCTGGTGGCCGACGCCCAGCGTCTGGCCGACGCCGGCTATGAGCCCCTGGCCACCTATGAGGCTTCCGACGGGCGTCCGCTGGGCTTTACCTACCACTGGCTTCCAACCACCGGCCTGCGAGTGGAGCTGGTGGACGCAAACCGCCGTCAAGACTTCCTGAATTGGCTGGCCGGCGCCGACTTCCCCGCCGCCACCGACCGTTAATCAGCGAACCGCCGATAGCCTGAAAGGTGCAATGGAAACCTTCGATGTAGTCGTCGTAGGAGGGGGACCTGGAGGCTCGGCGGCCGCCCTTGCCGCCGCCCGCAGCGGTGCCTCGGTAGTGCTTTTGGAGGCCGACAAGCAGCTCGGCGGCAACGCCGCTCGCTCCACCGGCTATGTGGCTTTCGCCGGCTTCGACATGCAAGGCGACATCGGCGCTGACGACAGCCCCGAGCAGTACTTGGCCGATATGCAGGCCGAGATCGACCGCCAAAAGCACCGCTACGGGTTGATCTTCGACGTGGACTTGGCCCAGCGCTATGCCGAGGACTCGGCCGCCACCTACCGGGAGCTCATTGAGTTGGGCTTCCGATTCGACCGGTTCCTGCCCCGGCCCATCCAGCACACCGTGGACCGAATGGTGAGCGTGGCCGACACCGCCATGTTCACCGCGTGCTTCGAGTCGGCCCTGGCCGACGCCGGAGTGGACGTTCGCTACAAGACTCGGGCCGTGCGCTTGTTGCAAGACGACGACCGGATCTCAGGAGTGGTCTCTGACACCTGTCGGCGCTTCGGGGCAGCCAACGGGGTCATCCTGGCCGCAGGCGGGTACCAGGCCAACCCCGACCTACGGTCCCGGTTCCAACCCGAGGCCAAGGCGTCCACCCCCTACCTGGGCACCGAATTCTGCCGAGGCGACGGCCATCTCATGGGCCTGGCGGTGGGGGGCGACTTGATCAACATGACCATGATCCCTCCGCTGGTAATGGTGGGGTCCGCTCTGGTTGAAGATGCGATCGCCGTCAACCGGCACGGCCGCCGCTTTCACGATGAGGCCGGCCCCTACGACGATCGAGTGGCGGCATTGGAAGCCCAGTCCGACCAGCAGGCCTGGTACGTGTTCGACAACCGAATCGCCCAAGAAAAGGCCCAGCTCGTGGATGAGATGCCCGAGCCGGCGGTGTCAGGAACCGACGCCGCAGAGCTTGCGGCGGCAATAGGGTGCGATGCCAATAGTTTGTCCCAAACGCTGGGCCGCTGGAATCAGACGGCGCAGTCAGGCACTAACCGCGACCCCGAATTCGGCCGGGTGATCTTCGGTGAGCCTCGAACCGGCATCGTCGAGCCGCCGCTGTGGGCCGCTCCCATGGTGGTGGGCATCAACTTTCCCGCCGGAGGCTTCCGGGTAAATGCCGATATGCAGGTTCTCGATGTGTTCGGAGATTCCATTCCCGGCCTCTACGCCGTGGGCGATTGCGTGGGCGGAGTCAGCCCGGCCATCGGCCTCGGCGGGGTGAAGATCACCGCCGCCCTCACCCTGGGCCGCATCGCCGGTCAGGTCGTCGCATCTGCCGGATGAGGCAGTTGAAAATCTGTCTACTGCTGCTAGACTAATTTTGGTGCCAAGCTTCCCCGCTCAAATTCGAAGTGCCGCGAGGAAGCGGGATGCCCAATCGAAAAGAACTGGTGGCACAGATCAAGCAACTTGCCAGCCTTCATGGAGCCATCGCCCGACCGGTGCGCCAAGGCCGACATGAGATCTGGGAGTGCGAAGGACTCAGGTTTCCGATTCCGAGGCACCGTGAGATTGCTGAAGGCACTGCCCGGGCAATCATGAAGAGACTGACTGAGCACTTGGTGACACGATTGGGAGAGGAGAAGAGCAATGACTAGCAAGGTCTATGAGGTTGTCGCGACTCGCTCACGTGATTGGTGGACCATTGAGGTCGTCTCTGGCCTTCCCAAAAGCGTTCTCGGGGTGAGCCAGGCCCGTCGCCTGAACAAGGTTCCCAAGATCGCACGTCGTCTGATTTCAGAGCTTCTTGACACAGATGTGGCTGACATTGAAGTGGAGGTCCGAGTTTCCATGCCCGACGAACTCGAATCGGCGGTCGACAAAGCTCGACGGGCCGCGTCGGCTGAGGCCGAAGCTCATACTGCCGCTGCAAAGGCCCGTCGGGATGCCGCAGCTGCGCTGTTGAACGCCAATATGACAATGCGGGAGGCAGGCCAAGTTCTCGGTGTCTCCCACCAACGGATCAAGCAGCTCGCTGACCAGGCGA
>JAPPKI010000167.1:0-5763 GCA_028820035.1 bacterium
CACGGAGACCAGGCGATTTACGACGCCCTCGTGCGACTGGGCCAGGGGTTCTCGCTGAGGCACCCGCTAATCGACCCCCACGGGAACTTCGGGTCTCCCAACGATCCGCCGGCGGCCATGAGGTACACCGAGTGCCGTCTCGATGAGTTGGCCATGAGGCTGCTCGACGGCATTGACGAGCAGACCGTCGATTTCAGCGACAACTTCGACTCCACCGAGCAGGAGCCGGAGGTGCTGCCGTCGCGGTTCCCCAATCTGCTGGTGAATGGCAGCCAGGGCATCGCGGTGGGCATGGCCACCAACATCCCGCCTCACAACCTGGGCGAGGTGATCGACGCGGTCAATCACTTGCTGGAGAACCCAGAGGCAACCAACGAGGATCTGATGGCGTTCGTGAAAGGCCCTGATTTTCCCACTCGGGGCCGCATCATGGGCTACCAGGGCATTCGGGACGCTTATGCCACCGGCCAGGGGACCATCAAGGTGCGAGCCACCGCTGAGATTGTGGAGAGCGGTTCTAACGCCCAGATTGTGGTTACCGAAATCCCATATCAGACCAGCGCGGAGATCATTGAGGAGAAAGTGGCTGACCTGGTGAATCGGCGGGTGATCGACGGCATCCGCCAAATCCACAATGAATCGGCCAAGGGTCAGACCAAGCTGGTGTTCGAGCTGAAGAGGGACGCCCCTGCGCTGGTTGTGCTCAACAACCTCTACAAGCACTCCCCGCTCCAGACCAATTTCCCGGTGAATATGGTGGCGCTAGCCGACGGAGTGCCCCGCACCATGACGTTGCGCGACTGCCTGGCCGCATACGCCGGCCACCAGCAAGAGGTGGTGCGACGCCGGACGGAGTTCCGCTTGGAGGAGGCCCGCCGCCGGGAGCACATCCTCGAAGGGCTCGTACGGGCGGTGGACATGATTGACGAGATCATTGCCGCCATCCGGGCCTCCGACAACCGCGCCGCCGCCCGGACAGTACTGATGGGCGAGCACTTCGAGTTCAGCGAGATCCAGGCCAATCACATCTTGGATATGCCGTTGGGCCGGCTTACTCAGCTCGGCCAGAAGGAGCTGAACGACGAGCTGGCCGAGAAGCGGGCGTTGATTATCGACTTGGAGGCCATATTGGCCGACGATGCCAAGCTGCGGGCTGTTATCTCAGAAGAACTGCTCGAAGTTCGAGAGGCCTTTGCAAACGAGCGACGGACCCACATCATGGCCGACGAGGGTGAGATCGACATTGAAGCGCTCATCGATGACGAAGACCTGATGTTCAGCTTGAGTTCAGCCGGCTATGTCAAGACGGTGGCGCCTGACGAGTTCAAGACCCAGGGAAGAGGCGGCAAAGGCGTTATCGGCGCCAACCTGAAGGACGGGGACTACATCGCCTCGCTCATCCACACCACCGCCCATGCCTATCTGATGTTCTTCACCAGTTCGGGTCGGGTGTACCGCATCAAAGCCCATGAAGTGCCACGGACGAGTCGCACCGCTCGGGGTATGGCCATTGTGAACCTGCTGCACTTGGCACCGGAGGAAGCCATTTCTGCGGTGATCGACACTCGGGACTACGAGACGATGCGGTACTTGTTATTCGTTACTCGCCGGGGGGTAGTGAAGCGGACCCGGTTCTTGGAATACGACAAGACTCGCACCAAAGGGCTTATCGCCATCAACTTGCGTGAGGGCGATGAATTGGTGCGGGTGCTACCCACCACGGGAAACGACGACATCTGTTTGGTGAGCGCGTCGGGGCGGCTCATGAGGTTTTCAGAATCGGAAGTTCGATCAGTAGGACGAACCGCAGCCGGCGTGCGAGGGATGAAGCTGCTCGGTGACGACATCGTGGTTGCCGCCACCGCGGTGCAGCCCGAGGGGGAGTTGCTCTTGGCCACCGACCAGGGCTTCGGCAAGCGGGTTCTTCTCGACCACTTCCGGTCCAAGCATCGAGGTGGCCAAGGGGTCATAGCAATGAAGCTGCCCGATGAGCGGGGTTCAGTGGTGGGGGCGCGAGTGGTCGCTCCCGACGACGAGGTGTTCGCAGTGGCCTCCAATGGAGTCACGATCCGAATGCCCGTCTCTTCGGTCTCGGTGCAGGGGGCTCACGCCGCCGGAGTACGGATAATGACCTTGTCTGAGGATCAAACCATGGCGGCCATTGCGCCGGTTTTATCCACCGAAGACGAGGAGTAGCCTCCTACTCGCTGAAGCTTCCCCCCAGGACATGACAGCGGAGAGGTGCGATGGACGAGAGGGGATCGATTTCGGTGCTGGGCGTTGGGATTCTGACGGTGATCGGGATGGCAATCCTGCTGTTGGGCCAACTCGGCGCTGATGGGGTTCGCCGGGCTCGGGTGACAGCAATCGCCGATGCGGTGGCAATGGCCGCGGCGGCCGACCCCCAGGCTGCTCGAGCCACCGCGGCGGCCAACCGGGCGACGCTGGTTTCGATGGTGCAAGAGGGCTTCGAGACCGAGGTGGTCGTGCGCCGCGACGGTTCACTGGCGACAGCCAGAGCAGAGTTCCGACCAATCGGGTGGTGGTGCCAATTAATTGACACCAGCGATCCCATACACTTCGGGGCGTGTCCATCGACCCCGGTCGGGTGAGCGAACCCACTGCCGCGCCGTTGCCCAGCCAGGCAGTGGCGCGCCAGCCGGTGAAGGTGACTCCGAGGGAGTACCGGAGGGCGGTGCGGTTGCAAGCCCGCAAGGTGCGCCGGGTGATCCGGCACATCGAGCCCTGGTCGGTGTTGAAGATCTCGTTGATCTTCTACATGTGCCTCTGGGTGATCGTGATGCTGGCCGGCGTGATGCTGTGGAGCATCGCGGTGGGCTCGGGCACCGTAGACGACACCGAGTCGTTCATCGAGGAGTTGTTCGCCCTGCAAGAGTTCAAATTCAATGCCAGCCAGATATTCCGCGGCTTCGCCATAGGCGGGTTGGTGTTGGTGGTGGCGGGCACGTTCTTCAATGTTTTGCTGTGTGTGCTGTTCAACCTCATCAGTGATCTGACCGGAGGCATGAGGGTCACAGTCATCGAGGAGGAGACGGCTCGTCAGCGGCCCCGGACCCGGCCTCGCCGATTTCGTTGGCCTGCGTGGAACCCCCGTAAGTAGGCTGTCCACTCGGTTTGGCATTGGGGCTATAGCTCAGTCGGTTAGAGCGCACCCCTGATAAGGGTGAGGTCGCTGGTTCGAATCCAGCTAGCCCCACGTTGGTGATTTTCCCCGGTTGCACCGTTCAGGGGGTTCGTTAGGATGGGTGTCGTGAAAATTCTGCGAAGAGCGCTGGTTGCTCTGGCAGGGGCGGCTGCCATCGCTGCCATTTTGCGTGCTCGGGGAACCGGGGGCGTTTCGCCCCAGTCGGGCGGCTGGCGCCAGATCAGCGGCAGCAGCTAACTCTGAACTGCTCTATCTGAGCCTTATGGACATCTTGATAGTCGGCGCGGGCGTGGTCGGCGCCGGAGTGGTGAAGCATTTGGCTGGCTCGCCTTCGATCCCCGTCAGCCGGGTGGTGGTGATCGATCGAAATGCCGATCGGGCCTGGCACTTGGCCGAGAAACATGGGCCTCCGGTGACCGTGGGAAGCTTGGATGATCCGGCCGATGTGGTGGTTCTGGCTACCGCGTCAGGCACTCAGGCCCGACTGGCGCGTCGGCTTCTCAACCAGGGGCGGGTGGTGCTGGCCACCTCTGACTCGGTGTCTGATGTGAGGCGGATGCTGGGCATGAACGGAGCGGTTAGACAACAGGGCTCGCTGGTGGTTGCCGGAGTGGGCATGGCCCCCGGGCTGAGCGATGTGCTCGCCGTTCGAGCGGCCGCGGAGCTCGACCGAGTGACCGAGGTTCATGTCGCCAAGTTCGGCACTGGGGGGCCGGATTGCGCCCGGCAGCATCACCGGGCCTTGAGCTCTCTGGCGTTGGAATGGAGGGGTGGTTGGAAGCAGCGGCCGGGCGGCTCGGGGCGGGAGCTCTGCTGGTTTCCAAGCCCGGTGGACGCGGCGGACTGCTATCGGGCCGCATTGCCCGATCCGATGCTGCTGGTTCGGAAGTTCAGCAGGGCGGATCGGATCACGGCCCGCATGGCAGCCACTCGGAGGGATCGTTTTTCATCTTGGTTGCCGATGCTGCGGCCCCCGCATCCGGAGGGGAAGCTGGGTGCGGTGCGCGTGGAGGTGCGGGGGCAGAGAGATGGTGCTTGGGCAGGGCGGATCTTGGGGGCTTCAGGGGCGCCGGGGTTTGTGGCTTCGTCGGTGGTGGTGAGCGCTCTGGAGTTGATCGGAGCGGGGAGGGTTCATGGGACTGGCGTGGTGGGATTGTCGGAGATTGTGGATGCGGTTGAGTTTTTGGGCGTGCTCGAAGGGCAAGGGGTGGTCTGTGAAGAGTTTGCCGGGGCCTAGCCGGCGTTGAGGAGAACGCGGAGCTCCTCGTGGAAGCTTCCGTTGGTGGCCAGCCAGTCGCCGGCGGATGGTGTGTCGGTGCCGTTCCATTGGGTGATTTGGCCGCCGGCCTCGGGGATGATTACCAGCATGGGGGCGATGTCCCAGAGGTTGAGGCCGGGATCGATCATGGCGTCGACGCGGCCGGTAGCGACCAGCACATAGCCGTAGCCGTCGCCCCAGGTGCGTACTCGGGCGCCGGACGGGCCGAAACGGTCGAAGGTGCCATTCGGCCACCATTCGAGGCCGGATGTGCTCAAGTACGACCGGCTTAGATCGGTTTGGGAGCTCACTTGGCAGCGGCGGCCGTTGTGGTAGCAGCCCAGGCCTCGGCCGGCCCACACTGCTTCGTCCAGGCCGGGTACGGCCGCCACTCCGATGGCCGGGCCGTGCTGGTCGATCAGGGCTAGCAGTGTGGTGTACAGGGGCACGCCGCGGACAAAGCTGCGAGTGCCGTCGATCGGGTCGATAACCCAGGTTCGCCCCGATGTGCCCTGTTCCTCGGGGTATTCCTCTCCGATCACCGCATCATCGGGAAACCTCTGGGCCAAAGCCTCTCGGAGGAAGGCCTCCGCGGCCTTGTCGGCTTCGGTTACTGGCGACCCGTCGTCCTTGCGTAGCACCGACAGCTCATGGTCGGAGAACCACCTCAGCGTTAGCCGTCCGGCCTCACGGGTCAGCTCAACGGCCTCGTTCAGCAGTTCGGCATCCGCCGACTCGGTCATCCCAAGATGCCTTGGTCCCGAAGTGCAGCCAAGCGATCCTCGCCCAATCCCAATACCTCGCTAAGCACCTCATCGGTCTGTTGTCCGACCGTGGGGGCGTGGGTGGGGACGGGGAGTTCCTCGTCGAAGAACTTGACTGGAAGGGGGAGCTGTTCGCAGCCCACCTGCTCGGTGGTGAACAACGGCAGGCGGTCTTGGAACTGGGGGTCGTCGACCACATTCTTGGCGTTGTTCACCGGAGCGATGGGCGTGTTCACCCGGTCGCCGAACTCGAGCCATTCGGCGCTGGTCTTGGTGCGGAAGATGTCCCGCAGCTCCCGCTGCATCTCGAGGTTGCCCCGAGCGTGGTCGGCGTACTTCGACCCCGGCCAGCGTTCGAAGAGGTCCATGCGGTCCAACGCCTCGCAGAAGTTCTTCCAAAACGCCTGTTCAGAGGCCATGAACAGTACGTGGCCATCGGACGACTCGTACATCTGATAGCGAACGCCCTCCCACATGCCGGCCAGGCCCGGGGCCCGGCGCTCGTAGTCGTCCGACGGGTTGCCGGTGACCTCGTCTTCGGGACGTTCGTAGGCCTTCCAGGTTTCGATGCGGTA
>JAPPKI010000167.1:5773-11883 GCA_028820035.1 bacterium
GTCCATGTAGGCGGCCCCGTCGGACTGGGCCAGCTCGAGCCGGCAGCCCTCACCAGTCTCCCGAGCCCGGATGATGCCGGACAAGAGGGCGAATGCGCCGATGAGCGGGGCGATGTTGATGCCGATATTGGGCATCTCCGGGATGCGGCAGAAGCCGTCATCGTCGTAGGCGGGGGGAATGAGCCCGGCCCAGGTGTCATAGGCGATGCCGTGGCTGGGCATGTCCTTGTAGGGACCGGTCATGCCGTATCCGCTGATGGTGGCGAAGACGATCTTGGGATTCACTTCTTTGAGCTGCTCGTAGCCCAAGCCTCTCCGCTCCAGTGCTCCAGGCCTCATGGCCTCGACGACGGCATCAGCGTTACGGGCCAGTTCGAGATACAACTCCACGCCCTCGGGCTGGCGCAGATCGAGCACGATGCTGCGTTTGCCCCGGTGGGTGTGCAGATGCAGCAACGACACTCCGTTGACTATGGGCCAGGTCATCTGGCGGATGTAATCGCCTTGGGGGGGTTCGACCTTGATTACGTCGGCACCGAGGTCGGACAAAAAGGTGGTCAAGAAGCCGGGGCCGAGAAGGGAACTCTCGATGACCCGGACACCAGCAAGCGGGGGAGCGGGGTGGCTCATGCCTTGGTACCTCCATCAACCCGCAGGACGACGCCATTGCAGTAGCTGGCGTCGTCGCTGGCTAGAAAGGCGAACGCTGAGGCGAGCTCGGATGCGTGGGCCGGTCGGTGGTAGGGCTCCATGATGGCCATGAGGGTGTAATCGACGTCTTCGGGAGGCATGAACTGCTTGTAGATCTCGGTCTCCACGCCTCCGGGAGCAATGCAGTTGACGCGGATTCCCTCGCGCCCGTTGGTACTGGCCATGGTTTGGGTGAGAGCGATCACCCCGCCCTTGGAGGCCGAATAGGCAGAACTCCACGGCTGGGCATTGGTGCCCGCAATGGAGGCGGTGTTGACGATGCTGCCCTGGGATTCGAGCAAGTGGGGCAAGCATGCCTGAGACATGAAGAAGGTGCCGGTGAGGTTGACGCCGATCACCCGGTTCCATGCCTCCAGGGTCTCGTCCTCGTCGCGGGAGAAGTGGCCGATGCCGGCGATGTTGCACAACACATCGATGCGGCCGTAGGCGTCCACGATCTGAGCGACGGTGGGAACGATGGCGTCCAGGTCGAGCAAATCCAGTTGCATAGCCATGTCAACGTCGTCAACCGGATCCCGGTCGATGCCTACCACGGTGCCGCCCTCTGAGCGCAAACGATCGGCGGTAGCACGCCCAATGCCGGAAGCCGCGCCGGTGACTATGGCGATTTTGTCTTCAAATCGATTCATGCCAAAAGCATGGCCTATTGAGGCGGTCGGCGATGCATCAGAGCAGTGCGAACGGCCCGACAAACGAGGGTTTCTGAGGCCGTGCAGTAGGCCCGGTGCTCTAGGGTCACCACGCCCTGAGTGGGGCGGGACTCGGATTGGCGGGCGTCCAGCACCTCGGTTTCCACCCGGATGGTGTCGCCGGCGAACACCGGGGCGCCGAAAGAGACCTCCTGGAAACCCAGATTGGCCACGGTGGTGCCCATGGTCGTTTCGTGGACGCTGATGCCCACCGTCAATCCTAGAGTGAGCAGGGAGTTCACCAGCGGTTGGCCGAACTCGGTGTTGGAGGCGTAGTCGGCGTCAAGATGGATGGGCGCCGGGTTCATGGTCATGGTGGTGAAGGCCACGTTGTCGGCTTCGGTGATCGTGCGGCGAATGGCGTGATGGACAACCAGTCCGGGGGTCAAGTCCTCAAACCACAGCCCAGTGACCGGTCGAGGAATCAGATTGTCTGTCACAGTGGCAAATTACCGGCCCGCGCGTTGAGGTGCCGTCATGGCCGCATTCCGAGAGGGTGCCTCAATGATCCCGGTCAACATGTCCACCAGATTGGCGGCATACACGTGGTCTTGAGTGGCCAAGGGATCGCCTGCTTCGATGCGGCGGGCCCGCTCGGCCAATGAGGCGGTCATCAGCTGGATCATGCCCAGAACCCGTTCGTCTCGCTGGGCCTTGTCGATGGCCGATGAGCGGTCTCGCAACAGCCTCAAGATGGCATTGAGGTTTGCCGGCACGTGGGTGGGATCGAAATCCCAGCGACTGAAGTCTGCGCTGAGTTGGGCCACGATCCGCAGATAGCATCGACCGCTGTCGGTGGCCAACCGGTGAGTAAGGGGCTGAACCAGCGCCTCGATGAGCGCGGGAGTGTGGTCGTCATCCAGCGAAGCCCACACCTCGCCCCGGTCTTGGTCGATGGGCTCACCGTGCTCTCGCAAGATGGCGTCGAGCACCCCGCTACGGGACCCGAAGTGATAGGAGAGCGCCGAGCTGTTCTTTTGGCCGGCAGCGGCCACGATGTCTTGAACCCGCACCTTCCAGATGCCTTGCTCGGCGAACAGGCGCTCGGCTTCGGCGATCAGCCGGGCTCGGGTTTCGGTGGCGTCGCGGGGCACAGCCGCTGTTCCTCGAGTCGGTCGGGCTATTTGCCGTGGCCCAGGGGCAATATGGCGGTGTCGGGGATGAGCTCCACGTCGATGCCGTCGGGTAGCGGGAATTCGAAGTCGGGATACCGACGCTGGGCGGTCGCCCGATAGCGGTCGGTGGAGTGGATCGGATCGGGGTCGTACTCGGGGATGACCTTGGTGCCGAACACCTCCAGCATCTCGTCGATCTCGTCGTGCTCCATGCCCTCGCCGGGCAGGCCGAACACCACCTGATCGCAGCCAACCGTCTGGTAACGGGCCACCTGTTCGCAGACCTCTTCGGCATTGCCGCACAGCATGTAGCCGCCGGCAATGGCCCCGTCGAGCATCTCGTCGGTCCACTCGATCTGGTTGGGCGCAGAAGGCCAGGTGATGGCATCGGGAGACTTGGGCATGGTGTCGTGGTAGAGGTTCACCATCGTGACCAGGTAGCCCCGCCCTTTGGCTTTGGCGATCTCCCGGGCCCGCTCCCGGTCTTCCAGGCAGATGACCGCGTTGGTCATCATCACGTTGTCGTTTTTGAACTGGCCGATCTGCTCCACCGGGCTTTGGATGGCTTCCTTGTAGGCGTCGATGCGGCCCTTGAGGTTGAAGATGGGCTCGAAGTTGAAGGCGATGGCGCCGATGCCCAGCGACCCGGCCTTGGCGAAGGTGGGCGGGTTGCCGCACGCAACCCAGATGGGGGGATGGCCGTGGCCGTGGGGCTTGGGCAGCACGTTGTGAGGCTTGGGCACCGAGAAGTGCTCGCCCTCGAAGCAGTAGTCACGCTGCTCCCACATGCGGGGGATCTCGCGGATTACCTCATCCCACATCGACTTGGTTTCGGGCGGGGTCAGCCCGCCGAAGGTGGCCACCTCATGGCTGCCCGCACCTCGCCCGGTGCCAAACTCAAAGCGGTTCTCGGTGATGTGGTCGAGCATTGCGGCCCGCTCGGCAATGCGGACCGGGTGTTCCTTGGCCGTCGGCAGGCTGGTGATGCCGGTGGAGAGATGGATGCGATCGGTTTTGGCGGCCACGTAGCCCATGACTGGGGCTGGCGCAGACATGTGGCTGTACTCAGTGAGGCAGTGGTGCTCGCCGAACCAGGCGTACTTCCAGTTGTACTTGTCAGCGGTGATGACGTAGTGGGCCTCCCGCATCAAGGCAGTGTGCTCGGCTTCGGTGTCGTGGGCTGCTGGCCCAGGGATGTAGCCGTTTACGAAAATTCCAAACTCCATGATCTCCTCCGCGTCCGTTAGGTGAGGGCAATGCTGAGCCAGTTCTAATGGAAGATATTAGAACGTGTCAAGTCAAGATTCATCCACTTGGCGGCGCAGCGACTCCATCCAACTCTGGGCCTCGCTCCACGCAGAGGTGGCATTGCTGCTCTTCTCCTCGTGGCCCCGAGTTGTGGTGGGATAAGAACCGAGGAACTTCACCTCGCCGTGTTTGGCCAGGATGCTGGTGAGGCAGTCGGCCACCAGCTGGTCAGCGATGTGGCCCTCAAGGTCGATAAGGAAGCAGTAATCGCCCAACGCCTTCTTGGTGGGCCGGGATTCCAGCTTGGTGAGGTTGATAGAGCGAGCCGCGAACTCGGCGAGAATGCCCATCAGCGAGCCCGATCGGTCGGCACGCTGGAAGACCACGATTGAGGTTTTGTCGTGCCCGGTAGGAGTAGGCACGCCCGAGCTGGAGACCGCCACGAAGCGGGTTTGGTTTTCGGGGTGGTCCTCGATATCGGTAGCAATCAGTTCCAGCCCGTAGAGCTGCTGAGACAGGGCGGTGCCTATGGCCGCAACGGCTGCATCTTGCGAAGCGGCGAGGCCCAGCGCCGCGGCCGCGGTGGAATTTGCCGCCATTTCTTCGGCATGGGGCAGGTTGTTGGTCAGATAGCGCCGGCACTGCGCAGTGGCCACTGGGAAGCTGATGACCCTTTGGATTGTCTCCAATGACGCGCCGGGAAGCCCGAGAAGGTGGAGTCGGACGTCGATTATCACCTCTCGCTGGATGAGAAGGTCGTGCTCGAAGATCAAAGCGTCTAGGGCGACGTTTACCGTGCCCTCTATGGAATTCTCGATAGCGGTGAATCCCAAATCGGCGCGGCCATCCGCGGCGGCTTCGAGCACCTCGGGGATCGACCGGCAGAGCAGGTGATCGGCTTCAGCCAGGTCGGGTTGGGTGAGAAGCGCCTCCTCTGTGAAAGTGCCCGGAGGACCGAGATAGGCCACGTGGCTTATGGATCGGGCAGAGGCAGTCACAAAGGGGCAGGATAGTGGTATTGAGAAACGTGGTCGCGGTGAGAAAATGGCAAGGACTACTGGAAAAGGCGGGATATCGAGGTGGATGAGGCTTTTCTTCGGCAAATGATGGACGACGTGCGCAGCGGCACGCTGTCGGCTGATGACGCAGTGCGGCAGCTACGGCGGCTGCCGTTTGCCGATTTGGGGTTTGCCCGGGTGGATCATCATCGGAACCTCCGCCAGGGGCTGGCCGAGGTGGTTTACGGACCGGGCAAGACACCCGACCAGTGCGCGGCAATCGTCGAGGAGCTGCTCGATCAGCCCGGAGGTCCGGTGCTGTTGACTCGGGCCTCAGCCGAGCAGGCCTCGGCCTCGCTGGGCCTCAACCCTGGCGGGGAGCGCTACGAGGCCACTTTGATCTGGCGGCCGGCACCCCCGCGGCCCGAGAGGGTAGTGCTGGCCGCGGCCGGTACTGCCGATCTCCGGGTGGCCGACGAGTGCGGAGTGGTGCTGGCTGCTCATGGGCTGGCGCCAAAGCGGCTGAACGATGTGGGGGTGGCCGGACTTCATCGGATTATGAACGAAGTCGACTCACTGGCGGAGGCCGACGCCGTTGTTGTTGTTGCTGGGATGGAGGGGGCTTTGGCCTCAGTGGTGGGAGGGCTGACGGCGGCCCCGGTGGTGGCCGTGCCCACGAGTGCGGGGTACGGGTCCTCGTTGGAAGGGGTCACCCCGCTGCTGGCCATGATGTCGTCATGTGCCGCGGGTGTGACCGTTGTCGGAGTGGACAACGGCTTTGGGGCAGCCTGCGCGGTGCTGAGGCTGTTCAAGACCAGGGATCGAGCAGTGGCGCGGGCAGGGTTGAATGATGGCTGAGCGGAGCCACCGATGGCTGAGTGGAGCGACCGAAAGCCGAGTGGAGTGAACCATGGCTGAGCCGGCTGGGGTTGCCTGGTTTCACTGCTTCAGCGGGATCGCGGGCGACATGGCGCTGGGGGCGCTGATCGACGCCGGGGCAGATGTGGCCGAAGTACGAGACATATGCGAACTGCTGCCCTTGGGTGGGTGGGACTTGCAAGCCCACCCCACCCAGCGAGGGGGTGTCGCGGCTACCGACGTGCGGGTGATCACCCAGGAGACATCGGTGGTGCGGACCGCTAGTCACATCAATGCCCTCGTCGGAGAGGCTCGGCTGCCCGACCGGGTGGCCGACCGGGCGCTGGCGGTCTTCGACGCGTTGGCGAGGGCCGAGGGCAAGCTGCACCGCCGGCCGCCAGAGCAGGTCCATTTCCATGAAGTGGGCGGGCTCGACGCCATCATCGATGTGGTGGGCACCTGCGCTGCACTGGAGGTACTGGGGATCGAAC
>JAPPKI010000167.1:11893-12419 GCA_028820035.1 bacterium
CGTGCGGGCGGGGAATGATCCGCAGTGCCCATGGGCATCTGCCAAATCCGCCGCCCGCCGTGGTGGAGTTGCTGGTGGGGTGCCCGACGTTCGGCTTGGATGTGGGATTGGAGCTGACCACGCCCACCGGTGCGGCGATTCTCTCGGCCCTGGCGGAAGGCTGGGGGCCCATGCCGCCGATGACGATCTCGGCGAGCGGGTTTGGCGCGGGCGACAATCAACTGGAGGATCGTCCCAATCTGACTCAAGTGGTGGTAGGGACGATGGCGGCATCTCGCCCCGCGGGCCAGCCGGTGATGCTGTTTGAGACCAATGTGGATGACGCGACGGGGGAGACCCTGGCGCACACGGTGGCATCGCTGTTGGAAGCGGGGGCGCACGATGCTTGGATCACGCCGATCGTTATGAAGAAGGGGAGGCCGGCGTACACGGTGAGTGCATTGGCCGATCCTGCGGTGGGCGATCAGGTGGCGGCCACGCTGGCGGAGGATACGGGGTCGCTGGGGGTGCGGGGGCAGCTGATCGA
>JAPPKI010000342.1 GCA_028820035.1 bacterium
GCACGCCCACGCCGATTCGCGTCTTGGAAGAGTCGCTCACCTTCTCCACGGTACCGGCTCAGCCCGACCCAACTGGCAAGATTTCCACAACTTGGATGTTTTCATTGATTTTCTGTCTAAATAATATACTTTAAGTGCGACATGTCGTCCTACGAGCTGTTCTCCATCGCCGCTGACCTGCGTCGCCAGGCCGCGGCGTGCGAACAGGTTCGAACTGACGTCGACCAGATCTGGTACGGGCTAGACCACGTACTCGACAGGCCAGTGGCCCGTCATGTACCCGCGGTGTGGCTGTCGACTGCCGCCGACGCCAGCCGGCTCCGGCTTCGGCACCAGCACAACCATCTGGTTCGGTTGCGCTACGAGATCGAGCAGGTAGCTCGCCGGCTCCAAGCCCGGGCCGACGAACTGCACGCCGACGCGGCCCGAGTCGAGCGGGCCGCCGAGGCCGCACAGCGAGAAGAAGCTCGTGAACTCGAGCTGCAAGCAAGCTATTTTCAATAACCATCTCGCCTGCCAGACTCCTGCCGATCCCAGTGCTGCTGCAACACCGCAGCAACGACGAATACCAGCCTGTGGCTTGGTCTAAGCGTGATCAGTGGGCCGTAGCACGAGCAGTGTCCCGGGCGGAGGCCACCGGAGACACGCTTCACCATCAGTACCAGTACGCAGCGAGTCGACGGGGGACGGCAACCGCGCTGCGAGCCATCGACGAGGCCTGGGGCGGGGGCTACTACACGGTCGACCCTCAAGCCGAGACCGACCCGGAAGCAGCCGACGCGGCATTTGAAGGCGACGAACTTGTGATCGACGTTCAGACGCACTACATCGCTCGCCATCGCGCCCACGCCCCTGGCGTCGAGGGAATTATGTGGTTCATCCGCAGCGTGGCCCCTGACCGGTGGGAGGGGCTTGACCCGGCGATCCATCTCGACCTCGGCAACTACCTGCGTCACATCTTCCTGGAGAGCGAGACTGCCGCCGCAGTGCTCACCTGCACGCCCGGCGACGACGACCACAGCATTCTCACCAACTCCGAGGTTGCCGCCACCCGCGAGCTGATAGATCGACTGGCCGGTACCGGCCGCCTGATCAATCACTCGATCGTTCATCCCAACGCACCGGGCGAGTTGGATCGGCTGGGATCGCTGATAGAGCACAACAGACCGTCGGGATGGAAGATCTACACCATCCAGGGGTGGGGGGATCAGCCCGGCTGGCGGCTCGACGACGAAGAGTGCGGTCTGCCGTTCTTGGAAAGCAGCCGAGAGTTGGGGGTGGGCATCGTTTGCGCCCACAAGGGGCTGAGCGCTCTGGCGCCCGCCGGGTCGCCAGCCGACATCGGCCCGGCCGCGGCCGGCTTTCCCGAAATCGACTTCCTCGTCTACCACTCTGGATACGAGACACCGGTCGGCGAGGAAGAAGAAGGCCCCTATGACCGGCAGACCCCCGTTGGCACCGACCGCCTGATCAAGAGCCTGGAGGAGGCCGGAATCGAACCCGGTGGCAATGTCTACGCCGAACTGGGGAGCACCTGGTATGTGCTGTTGCGCAGGCCCCGGGAGGCGGCCCACGTACTCGGAAAGCTGCTCAATGCGGTCGGCGAGGACAATGTGGTGTGGGGCAGCGACTCGATTTGGTACGGGTCGCCGCAGCCCCTCATCGACGCCTTCCGGGCCTTTCAGATTCCTGAGGAACTGCGTCAGCGCCACGGCTACCCGGAACTCACCCCTCGCATCAAGGAGAAGATCCTAGGATTGAACGCAGCCCGGGTTTATGGGATAGATCCAGACCTCACCCGCAGCCGAGTGGCCGCCGATGATCTTTCATGGGTCAAGGCCGCTTTCGATGAGTACATTGATAAACAATAATTTTCGATAAATATCTTGATATATCACTTCTGAGCGACTATCAAGATGGCCCCGCCTGATCTGCCCGAGGGATCAGCCGACCGAAAGGCCTCACCATGTCTGTGCTCACCATGAACACCGAGGAGATGGACCACCTCCAGCAGCAATTCACTGCGTTCGCCGGACAGGTGGAAGACCTCCGCACCCGCCTGACCGCCACCTTGGAGGGCACCACCTGGACGGGCAGCCGTTCCGAGCGATTCCGCGGCGCCTGGCACGAGCAATGGTCGCCCTCGCTCGGGCAGTTGCAAGAGGCGCTTACCGAATTGGCTACCTCAATCGGCCTTGAGCGCCAGAACACCATCGCGGCCCTCGACTCGGTCTGATGGTGCTGCCTGCCTTCGTCCTCGTCTGAGTCCGCAGTCGGACCCGCACCGTCAGAGCGGCCTGTGCGCCTGCTCTACCACGGGCCGGAAGGCGCCCGGGAGGTGAGCATCGACGGCGGTGCAGTGGCTGATCTAGGGGAGCTGGCTGAAGTGCTGGGCCTGCCTGCGCCGATTGACGGATTGTGGGTGGGCGACCAGTGGATGGAAGCCAACCGCGGCCTCGACGAGGCCGGGGTGGCCGACGGCACCCGTGTGGGTGTCCGTCCTGGCCCGGCACCCGACCACCCTGGGTGGGCTTTGGAGGTGGTGGGAGGGCTGTGCGCCGGCGACCGCCATTCGATTTCCGCGGAGGGATTGAGCCTGGGCCGCTCCCCCGACGCCGACCTCACCCTTCCGCACATGGGGCTGCGACCCCATCACGCCCGCTTGGAACGCCGAGACGGACAGTTCTTTGCCGTTGTGGGCGACGATGAGCCAGCCGCGGTGGAGCCCTCTACGCCGCTGCGGCTGGGCGGTGCGCTGGTCCAAGTCTCCGACGCGCCCGACGACCGGCCAGCCCAACCGGCCCCCGTCCTGGGGCGAACCAGCTCTGGGAGGATCGCTCTGAACCGCCCTCCCCGTCCGGCGCTTCCCCCGCGACCCGAACCACTCCCTGCCCCCGCTGAAGAACCGCAGCGATCGCCTCGGACGATTTCATTCGGCTGGGCCGCGCTGGCCGGACCGCTGTTGGTCGGACTGTTGATGGCGGTGCTCTACAGCCCTTACATGGCGCTGTTCGCCCTGCTCAGCCCGTTGATGATGGCCGCCAACTGGTTTGACAACCGCCGCCGCGACCGCACTCAGCGACGACGGTCCCTGCGACGGTCGCAGGCATCCCTGGGGGAATTTCAAGCGGCGGCCGAGGCGGCCCATGCGGCAGAGACCCGTCGCCAGCGCAGTCTGCATCCCCACCTCGCCGAGGCGGTCAGGCGGATCCGCCAACCCAGCGTCCGGCTCTGGGAGCGAAGGCCCGACCACGACGACTTCCTGTCACTGGTAGTCGCCCACGGCCCTGTCCCTTTCCATCCCGAGCTGGCCGTCAACGGCCCACAGCCCGCCGATGAGGCAACCGCGGTGCTCGATCAACTCGGTTGGATGCCCGACTCTCCCATTGCCGTGGATCTGGGTCCGGGCAAGCTGGTCGGTTTGGTGGGCCCCCGCAGCGCCACCACTGCCATGGCCCGAAGTCTGCTCATCCAAGCGGCCGCCTATCACGGCCCGGCTGATCTGGCCTTGCTGGTGGCTGCTGATGAGATGACCGCACCGGTTTGGACGTGGACCGCCTGGCTCCCCCACACCGCCCACTCCGCCCTCGGGCGGCCGCATCTGATGGCCAACCAACGCACCGCCGCGGCGGAGATCGCCGCGGAGATGGCCGAGGCCTGGGACCGCCGTGGGAAGGCCCACTGGCCACAACTGCTGGTAATAGCCGACGGGGAAAATCTGGCCACAGGCAGAGCTCCGCCGCTGCGACCCCTGCTTCAGGGCTCGTCCGGGCCAGTCTCGGCCATCGTGCTGGCCACCAGCGTCGACCAACTCCCCGCCACCGCCACCGCGGTCATCGAGGCCCGCGATCTCTCCGGCACCGTCGATCTGTCTCAATCGGGCGAGGCCCTCTGCTCAGTGCTGGCCACCGGGATGAGCTTGGGCCTAGCCCGGGAGGTCGCCCGCGGCTTGGCCCGCTATGAAGACCCCGAGCAAACCGGCGCTGATTCCGGCATTCCCGACCGATCATCGCTGTTCGACCTCCTCAGATTGCCCGCCTGCGATGGTCCCGACCCATCGGTTGACTCCTCGGCACTGTCGAAGGCGATCGCCTATCGCTGGGGGGAAGATCGGCAAGCCGACAGCCTGGCTGCTCCCATCGGGGCCGACAGCCACGGACCGCTGATGGCCGACCTGGTCGCTGACGGTCCCCACGCCTTGGTGGGCGGAACGACCGGGTCGGGCAAGAGCGAGTTGCTGCGCACACTGGTGGCCTCACTGGCCGCTACCTACTCACCTGAGCGGGTCAACTTCGTACTGGTGGACTACAAGGGCGGCAGCGCATTCGACGCCTGCGCTTCGCTGCCCCATGTGGTGGGATTGGTCACCGATCTCGACGACCGGCTGGCGGAGCGAGCCCTGCGATGTTTGGAAGCCGAACTACGCCACCGCGAGCAAGTGCTCCGAGACCGAGGAGCCACCGACCTGGCCCATTACTGGTCGATGGCCCACGCCAGGCGCAATGAACCCTGGTCGCCGCTGGCCCGCCTAGTAGTGGTCATCGACGAGTTCGCCGCCCTGGCTGCCGAGCTGCCCGGTTTCATGGACGCCCTGGTGAATGTGGCCCAGCGGGGCCGCAGCCTGGGTATGCACCTGGTGCTGGCCACCCAGCGCCCCGCGGGGGCCGTGAGCGCCAACATCCGCACCAACACTGCGCTGCGAATCGCACTGCGGGTACTAGACCCCGCCGACTCGGCCGACGTGCTCGACAGCCCGGAGGCCTCGGCCATCGGCCGACATCGGCCCGGTCGGGCGTTCGCCCGATTCGGCCCCGGCGAGCTGGTGGAGTTTCAGTGCGCCCTGGTCACCGGGGTAACCGCCGCCCAGCAGGGTGTCCGAGTCGTTCCCGCTCCCGACGGCATTCCAATCTCTGAGGCCGAGGCTGCTTCCGGCGATCAGGCCATCGACGACTTGACCCGCTTGGCCACGGCCGCAATCACCGCCTGGGACGACTGGGGCGGCGCCCCGCCCCGACAGCCTTGGCCAGATCCCCTGCCGACGACTGTCTCGCTCAACACTCTGACCGTCGAGGCTGGCCCGAGCGTTGTGTTCGCCCTGGCCGACGACCCCAACCAGCAGACGCAGTACCCCTTGGAGTGGGATCCCAACCAGGGCAACATCCTCCTCGCGGGCATCCCAGGCAGCGGCACCACCACCGCGCTGGGAACGCTGGGCATCTCGTTGGCCAGTCGCTTCTCTCCAGCCGATTGCCACCTATACGCCATCGATTCCGGCTCGGGTCAGCTAGCCCCCCTGATGGCCCTGCCCCACTGCGGCGCGGTGGTGGGCCCCGATGAGCGCGATCGAATACGCAGATTGATCCGCCGACTTGAAGACGAGCTCGACCAAAGGCTGGGCCAAAGCCGGAGCCCCTCTGATTCCAACCCTCCGCTCGTGTTGGCTTTGGTGGACAACTGGGGCGGCCTGGCCAAGAGCCTTGACAACGTGGCCGACCACGCTTTGTTGGCCTCCTTGGAACGGGTGTGGGCCGAGGGCCCGGCTGTCGCCCTGTTCCTCGCCGCAGCCTCCGACCAACTTTCCAAAGTAAGTCGCGCTATCCAGGCCGCCACCCCTCAGACCTTCGTGTTCCGCTTGGGCGACCCCGCTCTCTACCGCCAGTGGAGCGTGGCCGTAGACAACCCCGCAACCTTGCCACCCGGTCGGGGATTCGCCGTCCCGTCGGGAATCGAACTCCAAGTTGCAGTGCCCAACGGCGGACTGGGTTCCGCAGCAGCCGCAGTCGCCGCCTCCTGCCCCCAGTCTGACGGCCCGCCACCGGTGGAGAGCCTGCCTGCCGTGGTCGATCCCATCCGCTTGGACCAACCCCGCCTGGACGATTCCCCTTGGTATCTCCCGCTGGGACTGAGCGACGACACGCTGGCCCCGGCCGGACTCACCCTCTACCCCGGCGAGCACGCGCTCATTCTGGGCCCGGCCCGGTCGGGCCGATCCGCCGCGCTGGCCTTGTTGGCTGAAGTAGCCGCAGCCTCCGGGGGGCGGGTGATCGCATTGGTTCCCGGGTGGTCGCCACTGGCCAATTGTCCCGGCATCGACCTTGTAGCCGGGGGCCCACCCGGGCTGCTGACCGCAACGAGTGAGGCCGACCATCCCACGTTGGTGCTCATTGACGACGCCGAAACACTCCCCGACCCCGATGGCGCCCTAAAGTCGCTGGCCACCGGCAGCCCCTCCGGCCTGCACATCGTGGCCGCTGGCCGCGCCGACCGTCTTCGCACTGCCTACGGCCATTGGACCGCGGAGATCCGCTTCTCCCGCACCGGCGTCCTGCTCCAACCCACCCCTCTCGACGGCGACCTGTTCACCATCCAACTCCCCACCCGCCCCACCCTCCCATCAATCCCCGGCCGCGGCTACCTAATCCAAAACGGCCAACCCTCCATAATCCAGGTGGCCGCAGCGAGAGCCGAGGCGACTGGCTAGACGTCGTTGAGGAGGAGGTCTTCGTAGGTCTCGCGTCGGACGACTAGGCGGGCGTCGCCGTCTCGGGCGAACACCACGGCGGGACGGGGAACTTTGTTGTAGTTGGAGCCCATGGAGTGGCCGTAGGCTCCGGTGACCGGGGTGGCCAGAATGTCGCCCACCGTGAGATCGCTCGGCACCCGGCCGTCTCGCACTAGCAGGTCGCCCGACTCGCAGTGCTTGCCCACAACCCGAACGGTTTTGTTGCGATCGCGGTCTACCGCCCGAGGGAGAAACGTCTCATAGCCGCTGCCGTACAGCACGGGGCGGGGGTTGTCGCTCATACCGCCGTCCACTGATACATAGGTGCGAATACCTGATAGCTCCTTGATGGTTCCCACCTCATATAGCGTGACCGCGGCGGCCGCCACCAGGGCTCGGCCGGGCTCCATGCTCACCGGGGCGGTGAAGCCAACCGACTGGCAGGCCTCGGTAATCGCCGCGGCCCATTCGGCGATGGTAGGCGCCGATTCTCCCTCCACGTAGGCCACTCCCAAACCGCCGCCCAGCGACAACTCGGGCAAGTCGTAGGGCAGAGCGAACCCGGCGATCACCTCGACGGCCTGCTGGAAGGAGCGCAGCTCGAACACTTGGCTGCCGATGTGGGCGTGCAATCCGACCAACTCCACAGAATCCGATTCCCGGGCCCGGCGGATTGCAGCATCGGCCAAGCCGGTAGAGGCGGTGAAGCCGAACTTGGTGTCGTCCACTCCTGTGGTCACGTACTCGTGGGTGTGGGCTTCCACTCCCGGGGTGATCCGCAGAAGCACCCGTGGGCAGTCGCCGGTGGCGGCGTGAAGGGCGTCCAAACGGTCGAGTTCGTCGAAGGAGTCCACCACTATGCGACCCACGCCAGCATCAACCGCGGCCGCTATCTCGGCAGCCGACTTGTTGTTGCCGTGCATCACCAGCCGGTTACCGGGCACTCCCGCGGCCCGCGCCACATGCAGTTCCCCACCGGTGGCCACGTCCAGATCGAGTCCTTCTTCGTGAACCAGCCGGGCCATGGCCAGGCACAGGAACGCTTTGGAGGCATAGGCCACCGAACCAGAGAACGAGGCTCGGGCCTGGCGGCACCGCTCCCGCATATGGGCTTCGTCGTAGACGAACAGCGGGGTGCCGAACTCTCCTGCCAGGTCAAGCACGTCGCAACTGGCGATGGAGAGTCGCCCGTCGCCACCAACTGTGGCGTTGTCGGGCAGCAGGTGCTGGGGTAGAGCCGACATCTACATCGACTCCGGGGCGTTCACGCCGAGGGTGCCGAGGCCGACGGCCAAGCCCACCCGGGCGGCGTCGATCAGCATCAGGCGGGCCTGGGTCAGCTCGGGTGCTATGCCAGAGCCCACCACATAGCAGTCGTGGTAGAAGCTGTGGACTGCGGCGGCGAAGTCCCTTAGCCAAGCGGTCACGCGATGTGGGGCCCGCTCTTCAGCAGCGGCCGCGATCACCTCGCCCAGGGTGGAGAGCTGGCGCATTATCTCCAGCTCCCGCTCGTGGACCAGCAGGCTCAAGTCCACCTGGTTGATGCCCTGGCGCTCTACCCCGTCGGCTTGAGCACGGGCCGCGATGGAGCACACCCGGGCGTGGGCCATCTGCACATAGAACACCGGGTTCTCCATCACCTGAGCGGCCGCCTTGGCCAAATCAAAAGTCGGGGCGGTGTCCATCGACTGGAGGAGGTAGGTGAACCGGGCGGCGTCGGCCCCCACCTCGTGGATCACATCTTGCAACTCGATCAGGTCGCCGGTGCGCTTTGACAGCCGCACCTCCTCGCCGTCGCGCTCAAGGCGCACCAACTGGGTTACCACCACCTCCAGGCGACTCGGATCACAGCCCAGTGCGGCCATGGCCGCCTTCATCCGGGCGACGTACCCGTGATGGTCGGCCCCCCACACGTTGATCAGCAGACCCTCCTGCCCAGAGCGATCGAGCTTGTCACGGTGATAGGCGATGTCGGGCAGCAGATAGGTGTACTCCCCGTCAGACTTGATGAGCACCCGGTCTTTGTCATCGCCGTAGTCACTGGAGCGCAGCCAAAAGGCTCCGTCAGCCTCATATGAGGCCCCGGCGGCATCGAGGGCGGCCAAGGTGTCGTCGATGGCCCCGGAGTCCACCAGCGCCTGCTCGCTGGACCATGTGTCGAACGCCACCGCCATTGAGCCCAGCACATCGCGCTGATCAGCCAGCGCCCGTTCCCTCCCCCACTGGCGGGCATCGGCGTCCGCCGGCATCTCCGAAGCCCATTCGGCGATGTACTGGCCGTTGTAGCCGTCTTCCGGCACCGGCTCACCTGCGCGAAGGGCGGCAAGAGAAGCGCCGTAGAGCTCCATCTGCGTGCCCCGGTCGTTGATGTAGAATTCCCGCTGCACGTCGTGCCCGCACCACTCCAGCAACCGGGCCACCGCGTCGCCGTAGGCCGCTCCCCGGCCGTGGCCGGCGTGAACCGGCCCGGTGGGGTTGGCGCTCACGAACTCCACGATCACCGTGCGGCCCTCGCCCAAGTTCTGGCGCCCAAAGCCGTAGACGCCTGCGCCCACCGCGTCGGCGACCACGCTGTGCAGCCAGCTTGGCGCCAGTTTGAAGTTGACGAACCCCGGCCCAGCCACACTCACCTCGGCCACATGCTCGGGCTGGTTCTCCTCCAGCCAGGCGCTCAGCTCTGCTGCTAGCTCCCGAGGATTGCGCCCCGCGCCTTTGGCGATGGCCAGAGCGGCGTTGGACGACCAGTCTCCGTGCTCACGCCGCGCTGGTCGCTCCAATCCGACCTGGAAGTCGGCAGGCAGGTCGATTCCGACGGCGACAAGCGCGCCGCGCAGGGCATCAGAAAGGGAGGTGCGGATGTCGGCCATGAACTGGCACATGGTACCGATGCCCCGCTGGGTATACTCACCCAGTTACTGCCCACGTAGCTCAGGGGATAGAGCACTTGCCTCCGGAGCAAGGGGTCGCAGGTTCGAATCCTGCCGTGGGCGCGGGGATGTATTGGATTCGGCGATCGTTGGCCGTGGTGGTAGCTGTTGCGCTGCTCGCCGCGGGATGCGGCAGAGGCACCGACGATACCGGTGTGACCACGATCGGATTGCTGAGCGCAGCGCTAGCTGACACTGCCGAGGCGTCCAGCTATCGGGTGTCTCTGGCAGCGGGCATGAAGTTGAAGTTATTGGGAGCCGAACTCTCGGCTGGGATCGATGAGAACAATCCCGTGGCTATCGGTGAGGTGAGCTCCGAGCGGGAGTACTTCAGGTTCGACTTGGCGACGTTGCTTGAATCGCTGTTTGGGCTCTCGCTCGAAGAGTGGGGCGATCTCGGATTTGAGATGTGGTTCGACCAAGATCGGATCGTGATGGACACCAGCGCCTTTCAGCCGCTAGTCGATGAAGACCCCGATGTCGACCTGGGGCCGTTTGCGCCCGGCGTGTTTTTCATAGACTTGACCGCCCTTGAGGCAGACAGCCCCGAACTGATGAATGCAGTCGCGGGTTCTTCGACCCCCGACTTGAGGGAGATGGCGGCGAGCCTGCCAGCGGCTTTGATCACGATCGAGCAGACTTCCACTGATCCCCCCACCTTTGTCGGCACAACGACCTCGGCGAGACTCATTGAGGCTCTAGGCGGCGACGTTGAAGCTGACGCTCGTTGCGACGCCGCCCAACTAGGGATGGCCTCACCCGAGAATATTGATGAACTGGCCGAACTCATTGTCCAGGTCTACGAGACCAACACGGCCGAGGTTGTGATAGAGCTTGACGAGCAGGGCTTGTTGAGCGTTCTGTGGACGAAAGAAGACTACTCGGCCGTCCTACGCGTCCTTGCTGAGTCTGAGGGCTTTGGCACCGATCTGAGTGAAGAAGAACGCCAGGAAGCTGTGGAGGTTTTCGGATCCGCCGAGATGATCTTGGCGACTCGGGTTGCCTATGAACCAGATGCCGACGGCGAAGTGCCAATGCCTCCGCCAACAACCGAGGACCGCACCGAAGAGTGGCACGAATTCTTGCCTGAATGCAGTTGAGAGCGGTTGAGGTCGCCTGACCTCGAATTATCAGCGCGCCCCATAGGCTCAATCACAGCCGCCGACGGCCTAACCGTCGATACTGTCTATGTCGTCGCCGCTGACCAAATGTTCGTCGCTCTCGGCAACCGACTTGCTCGACTGTCTCTTGAAGGTGAGATACCCCGCGGAAACGGCCAAGAGGGCACCAGCGATCAACACCATGAAGAGCCCCGCCTCCGGCGATGTATCCATGAAATCTGGGGCGTCAATCTCCCCATTGGCGAGATTGATCGCGCCGACAAGAGTGATCACCAGCCCGGCCAGCAGCCCTAACGCGCCGATCTTCCTTTGTCTCCACTGCGCGAATCCAGCGGCAGACAGAGCGCCTATTGCGGCGGAGACCAGAACCGTGATCACTGGTGTGTCGTTGGCTTCGACGTAGTAGAAGTCGGCAAAGGGACCTTCAATAGTCTCCCAGGGCAGAAGTGCTCCAATAGCAGCAAGCAGAGCGGACAGTCCCGCTGCCCAGCACATGACGATAGCTAGGCGGCTGTTCGCGGGACGCTCCATGTAAGCGACGGTATCACGCTCCGGTGGGCGCTCTTTGGGCTCTGCCTACGCCGTGGGCGCCAGCTGCGCTTTGGCCTACTCCTCCGAGGAATCCCCCGAATCCAGTTGCTCGGCGATCTCGCGGAGGCGCTCGATGGCGGTCTCATCGTCGAGCTCGCCGAGGTAGGCGGGGAGCTTGATGCCGACTTGGGCGGCCAAGTCATGGATCGGAGGCAGGGAGCTGGCCAGGCCGGACAGGAAGTTGGCGGTGCTGTTGCCGGACTTGCCGTCGCTGCCGCCGGAGTCCCACACCGTGACCTGGTCGATCTTCAGGTTGGAGATGGCCTTGACCTGCTCGGCCACCAGGTTGGGCATCTGCTCGGCAATGAGCAGCAGGGCAGCTAGCTGGGGATTGCCGCCGGCGTTGTTCACCAGCGCCCCGAGGCCTTCGGCCCGGCGGGTGAGCAGGGCCAGCAAGCCCAGCGCCTCGGCCTCCATGAGCAAGCGCTGACCGTCGGCCTCGCCCCCCTTGACCAGCCTGATGCGGTCGGCCTCAGCCTCGGCCAGGGTGCGCACCCGCTCCCGCTCCACCTCGGCGGGCACCACGATGTCGGCTTCCTGCGAGGCCTTGTCGCGGGAGGCACGTGCCTGTTCGGCAATCCCCTCAGCGGCAAACGACTCTTCGGCCGCACGGGCCTGGGTCACCCGCTCGGCAGTGACCGCGGCCCGCTCGGCCTCGGCCTCCTGCTGACGGCGTGTGCTGTCGGAGTTGGCGATCACCACCTGGGATTCGTTCTCGCCCTCGGTGGCGGTGGCGTTGGCCTCAGCCACCCTGATGCGCCGCTCCCGCTGGGCCTCGGCAGCGCCGATGTCGCCGTCGCGCTCCTGTTCGGCCACCTTGATCTTGGCCTCGTTGATAGCCCGGGCGGCGGCCTCGCGTCCCAAGGCGTCGATGTAGCCCGACTCGTCGGTTACATCCTGGATGTTGACGTTGATAAGGCGCAGCCCCACTTTGCGCAGTTCGATCTCCAGCGACTCGGTGATGTTGGTGATCAGCTTCTCCCGGTCGGCGTTGATTTCCTCGATGGGCATGGTGGCGATAACCACCCGCATCTGGCCGAAGATGATGTCCCGAGCCAGGTTCTCGATCTCTACCAGGCTCAGCCCCAGCAGCCGCTCGGCGGCATTCTGCATGACACCGGGCTCGGTAGAGATCACCACAGAGAACGTGGCCGGCG
>JAPPKI010000391.1 GCA_028820035.1 bacterium
CGGCAGGGCCATGGCCGGCCACTCCAGGCCCACCAGCGTCTGCCAGAAGTCGGCGGCATCTTTCTGGCCGTCCGCAACCGCCCTGGCCAACTCGGGGGGCGCCTCGGCGTCGAGAATGTCGCGCACCGCCCGCTGGAGCTCCAGCTGGTCCTCGGTGAACTCGAACTCCATCGCTCTAACCCCTGGGCTGGCCGAGCACGCGCTCGGCGATGATGTTGCGATGGATCTCGCTGGTTCCCCCGCTGATGGTGCCAGCGAATGTGAACCAGTACCGGTCGGCCCACGACAGCGCCGAGCGGTCGCTCTCGTAGGGCGACTGCGCACCCTCGGGCACGGTGCGGTCCAGCGCGGCCGGGCCCAGCGACTCCAGCATCAGGAGCGCCAGCTTCTGCTGGGCCTCCGATCCCAGCAGCTTCAGCAGCGACTGGTCGGCCACGTGCAGGCCTCTCTGGCTGCGGGCCAGTTGACGCTGGCCCAGCAGGCGCAGGGACCAGGAGTCCATGATCGAGCTTCCCAGCCCATCGAGCACCACGGGATCGTCGGCCGCGCCCGCACCGGCCCCGTCGTTCAACTGCGACAGCATGGCGTCCAGCATCTGGTCGAGGCCCTGCGACCACAGGATCCACAACATCTCGCGCTCATGGGCCAGCGAGCCGGTGCAGACCCGCCAGCCGTCGTTGAGCTCACCGACCAGATTCTCAGCAGGAACCTCCACGTCATCGAAGAACACCTCGTTGAAGTCGGGCTGCCGGGCCGTGATGTCCTGGAACGGCCGGCGTTCCAGACCGGGCGTGTCGGTCTCGATGATCAGCGCCGAGATGCCTTTGTGCTTGGGCACATCGGGATCGGTGCGCACGAAGGCCAGCAGGACGTCGGCGTGATGGGCCCCGGAGGTCCACACCTTCTGGCCGTTGACGATGAAGCGGTCGCCGTCGAGAACGGCCCGGGTGGACAGCCCGGCCAGGTCGCTGCCCGCGCCCGGCTCGCTCATGCCCAGCGCGGCGGTCCGCTCCGCCCGCATGATCGGCACGGCCCAGCGGTGCTTCTGCTCCTCGGTGCCGAAGGTGATGATCGAGGCGCTGACGATGCCCAGACCCTGGGGGTTGAAGCTCTGGGTCACCCGGCGCCGGCCCAGCTCCTCCCAGTACACCGCCTGCTCGTAGAGGCTGGCGTTTCGGCCGCCGAACTCGGGCGGGTATCCCGGCACCAGCCAGCCGTCGTCGAACATGCGGCGCTGGTATTCCCGAGCCCAGGCCGGGATGTCGCCGCTCGACCGCGGCCGCACGGTCGTGGAGGCCGGGTCGGGGAGGTTGGCGTCGAGCCAGGCCGAGAACTCGGCCCTGAACGCCTCGACCTCTGAGGTGTAGGTCAGCCGCACACCGTCCCCCGGGCGTTCACCGGAGCGACTGTATCGGCAAGCCGTCAGAGGCCGAAGGGATGGCTCCGTCTAGCATCAGCGATGGGAAGGCTTCTGACCGCGGCGCGAGTCGCCCTGACCCGCGCCGGGACGGCAGTATGGCGGCGCGACACCTAGGGGGACTCATGAACCGAGGCCGACGCACACTCACAGCCCTCTGCGCCATAGCCATGCTGGCCGCGGCCTGCGGCAACAGCCCCAGCGGCGACGGAGTCTCCCCGACCCCCGACCCGACCCCCGACCCGGCCGCACCGACTACGGCCGCACCGACCGCGGCCGCGCCGGATGCTCCCAGCGAGGAGCCCGCTCCGGAGCCGACCGAGACCGTCGAGGCGACCCCGGACGCTCCCGACGGGGCTCCTGAGCCTGACGCCACCGGTGACGAGGCACCCGAATCCGCGGAATCGACTACCACTGTGGCCGTGGAGGTCGTCGTCGACGAGCCGGTCGACCCCTACCCGGAGCGCCACACGTTCGTGGCCCTCGAGGGCGTGCCCGGAGTCACCGACGACGAGATCCGGGTGTCGGTCGTGGGTATCAAGCAGAACAACCCGCTGGGCACCTGCATCCTCGACTGCTTCGTCACCGGGATCCAGGCCTACTTCGACTACGTCAACGACTCGGGGGGTGTCTACGGCCGCAATCTGGTCATCGACGAGATCCTCGACGACGAGCTGTTCCGCAACCAGGAGCACGCCCTGAAGATCATCGCCGACAACAGCAGTCTGGCCGCGTTCCAGGCGACCCTCCTTCCCTCGGGGTGGGGCGACCTCAACGACGCAGGGGTTCCGACCTTCGTGTGGAACATCCACGGCGCCGACGCCGTCAACCGCGACAACATCTTCGGCAACCATGTGATCGGGTGCCCCACCTGCACCATCCGGAGCTTCGTCTGGATCGCGTCCCAGGCCGGCGCGACCCGGGTCGGGCTGCTCGGATACGGCATCACCGAGACATCCAAGGTGTGCGCCAAGGCCTTCGCCGACTCGATCGATCTCTACGGGCCTGCGCTCGGTATGGAGGTCGCCTACTTCAACGACAACATGGCCTACGGCCTGCCCAACGGCATCGGGCCCGAGGTGACCCAGATGATCGACGCCGGTGTCGATTTCATCGCCACCTGCATGGACCTGAACGCCATGCTGACCCTGGCCCAGGAACTCGAGCGCCAAGGCGCGAGAGACCAGATCACGCTGCTCCATCCGAACTCCTACAACTATGAGTTCGTGGCGGCGGCGGGCGATCTGTTCGACGGCGACTACGCCCTGCTGGTGTTCGCCGCGTTCGAGTACGACGTGGACAGCCCGCTGCGCCACGCCTACGACCAGTGGGTGCCGGCCGACGGAGGCCCGGTGGCCGAGCAGACGTTGGTCGGCTGGATCAACGCCGACCTGTTCGTCACCGGGCTGCTGGAGGCAGGACCCGAATACGACCGGCAGTCCATCATCGACTCGCTCAACCAGATCACCTACAGCGCGGGTGGCCTGATCAACCCCGTCGACTGGAGCCGCCAGCACACCGCGGTCGAGCCGTTCGTCTACGACTATGCGTACGAGCTTCACTGCACCTCCTCGGTGCGGATCGAGGGCGGGGGATTCGTCGGCTTCCAGCCCGCTCCGTGGATGTGCTGGCCCGGCGACACCGAGGAATGGTCCGAGCCGACGCCTACCGACTTCGCAGCCTGACCCCGGCACGCTCGCTTGACCGCAACCGAGCCTTGAGCGCCGCAGTGTGATCCTCGCTTCCGGGTTCTTCGAGGACCTCTTCCGAGGCATCTTGCAGGGCACGCCCCCCGGAGCGGTCTACGCGCTCATCGCCCTGGGCTTCGTGCTCACCTACAAGACCTCCGGCGTGTTCAACCTGGCGTTCGGCGCTCAGGCCTACATCTCGGCCGCCATGTACTTCAAGGTCCACAGCGTGTGGGGCTGGCCCAAGTGGGCGGCCCTGCTCGTGTCGGTGTTCGTGCTGGCGCCGCTGGTGGGCCTGGTGCTGGAGCGAGCCATATTCCGCCACCTGCGGACCGCCTCGGCGGTGTCGAAGCTGGTCGTCACCATCGGTCTCAGCGTGGCCCTGCCCGAGATCTTCAATTGGGCGGCCCGGTTCAGCGCGGTGGCAGGTCGACAGATAACCGGCATCGTGCCCGACGGCGCCGGCGTGTACTACGACCCGTTCGGGGTCTACCGCTTCAACCGCGACGAGTTGGCCATGATGGCGGTGGCGCTCGCCGGGACGCTGCTCCTGGCCGCCCTGTTCCGCTTCACGATGATGGGCCTGTCCATGCGGGCGGTGGTGGAGAGTCCCCGCATGACTGAGCTGAGCGGGATCAACGCCAACCGGGTCTCGGCCTTCGCCTGGGCGCTGTCGAGCACGTTCGCGGGCATGGCCGGCGTGCTGATCGCGCCCCGGTTCAACTCGCTCAGTTCGGGGGACTACTTCACGCTGGTGATCATCGCGGTGGCCGCGGCGGCCACAGGCCTGCTCGTCAGCCTGCCCCGGGCTCTGCTGGGCGGGCTGGGGCTGGGATGGTTCATCGCGGTGTTCAACACCTTCCTGCCCGGACTGGCCGACGACCACACCTGGCTGCGGCCCTTCCAGGAGAATCTCACCCCGTCGCTGCCGTTCGTCGTGCTGTTCGCCATCCTCGTGCTGTGGCGGGCCGTCGGCCGGCAGCGCGAGGCATCCGATCCCCTGGCCGGCGTGGACCCCCCGCCGCCGGCGTTGGCCGCGCTGGAACGCCACCCGAGGCTGACGCTGTTCACCCGGCTGTTCGGGGTCTTCTTCGTGACCGTGGTCGGGCTGGTGGTGTGGTTCCGGGCCGACGTCCTCTGGATGAGCCTCGTGACGAAGGCGGTGATCATCGCGCTCATCTACCTGTCGGTCACCGTCATCACCGGCATGGGCGGCCAGATCTCGCTGTGCCAGGGGACGTTCGCGGCCATCGGAGGCTTCACTGTCTTCCAGATGGCGGACCGGTTCAACATGTCGGTTCTGGCCGCCGCGCTGATCGGAGCGGCGCTGGCCGCAGCAGTCGGAGCGTTGCTGTCACTTCCCGTCCTGCGGTTGGGCGGAGTGTGGCTCGCCATCGCCACGCTGGCGTTCGCCTTCTTCTTCGACGCGGTGATGGTGAAGTTCTCCTGGGTGGGCGGGGGAAGCACCGCCCTGCTCACCGGCACTCAGGTGCCCCGCCCGCTGATCGGACCGATCGACTTCGCCAGCGACCGAGCCTTCCTGGTGCTGGCGGTGGTGGCGCTGGTGGTGGTGTCGGTGGTGGTGATACAGCTGCGCGAGGGCACGATCGGGCGCACTCTGGCCGCCCTCCGGGGTAGCGAGGTGGCTGCCGCGTCGATCGGCATCTCCGCGGCTCGGGCCCGGATCGTCGCCTTCGCGGTGTCGGCCGCCATCGCCGGGTTGGGCGGAGCGCTGCTGGCGATGCATCAGCAGAATGTGAACTACGCGCTCAACTTTGCTCCAATCGTCGCGTTGTTCTGGCTGGTGGTGGTGGTCGCGCTCGGGTCTCGCACCGTGGAGGGAGCCATTCAGGCCGGTGCGGCCTTCGCCCTGTTCGAGCCGCTGATACTCCAGGGCGAGCTGCTCGGCTGGATCGTGCGGGGGGAGGAGCGTCTCCCTGAGTTCTTCCCGCTGTCGGGCAACTGGCGGCTGATCCTGTTCGGTCTCATGGCCATGCAGTTCGCCCGCCATCCCGAGGGCCTGGTGGAGCACGGCAAGCGGCGTTCGGCTACGCGCATCAACGGCTGGCTCGAAGCCCGGGAGGCTCGAGCATGACGCGGGTGCTGGAGGCTTCCGGTATGAGCGTGGCCTTTGCGGGCATCCGTGCCCTCGACAATGTGAGCGTGAGCGTCGCGGCCGCAGAGCGAGTGGGTCTGATCGGCCCCAACGGCGCGGGCAAGACCACCCTCTTCAACTGCCTGCTCGGGATCCTGCGGCCCGATGCCGGTCGGGTGCTGCTCAACGGTGTCGATGTCGGCGGCTGGCCCGCCCATCGCCGGGCCCGCGCGGGCATGGGTCGCACCTTCCAGCGGGTCGAGCTGTTCGCCGACACCACCGTGCGCGAGCACCTGCTGATCGCGGAGCGGGTCCGCAACGGCACGGGCGCATTCTGGAAGGACCTGATCGGCCGGGGCCGGCCGACAACCGACGAAGTCGCAGTCTGCGACGAGGTGCTGGAGCTGCTCGGCATCGCCGAACTCGCCGACAAGCCGGTCGAATCACTCAGCCTGGGGCAGAGCCGGCTGGTGGAAGTAGGCCGGGCTCTGATGACCGGTCCGCAGGTCCTGCTGCTCGACGAGCCCTCGTCGGGCCTCGACCGCGACGAGACGCAGGTGCTGGCCGACACCCTGAGGGCTGTGCAGGACACCCGGGGCTACGCGGTGCTGCTGGTTGAGCATGATGTGTCGCTCGTGGCCGACTTCACCGAGCGCACCTACGTGCTGGATTCGGGGGCTCTCATCGCCGAGGGTTCAACCGCGGACGTGCTGGCCGATCCGGCAGTGCGGCGGGCCTACCTGGGTAGCTTCGAGGTCACATGAGCGCCTCGATCCTTGAACTGCGCGATGTGGAGGCCGGCTACGGGCCGTTCCGAGCGCTGTTCGGGGTGTCGCTGGCGGTCGGTGCCGGGGAGGCGGTTGCGCTAGTGGGCGCCAACGGGGCCGGCAAGACCACCCTGGCCCGGGTGGCCAGCGGCCTGCTGGCCCCGAGTGCCGGATCGGTGCACATCGACGGCTCGGAGGCCGACCAGGGCAGCCTCCCGGCCTGGCGATTCGTGCGGGCCGGGGTGATGCACGCCCCCGAGGGACGTTCGGTGTTCGCCACCCTCAGCGTCGAGGACAATCTGGCGCTGTCGTTCCAGCGGGCCTTCGGTCGGTCCGGCCTGGCTGACGGGCTGGACCGGGCCTACGAGCTGTTCCCCCGGCTGGGCGAGCGTCGCGGCCAGGTCGCCGGCACGCTGTCGGGTGGTGAGCAGCGCATGCTGTCGCTGGCGCGGGTGCTGGTGGAGTCGCCCCGGCTGCTGATCGCCGATGAACTTTCCTTGGGTCTCGCCCCCATGGTCGTCGACCAGGTGTTCGAGACGCTGAGCCAGATCAGGGCAACCGGCACGGCGCTGCTGATCGTGGAGCAGCAGGTCGGCCACGCCCTCGAGCTGTGCGACCGGGCCGCCGTCCTGGAGCACGGGTTGATCTCGTGGCAGGGCCCGACGAACGAGGCAGGAGCCGCCCTTGAGTCGCGCCTCTTCGAGTCAAGGGCACCTCACTGATGAGTGAGCGGATGGAACGGCGGGCTGTGATCAGTGGCGCGGCCCAGTCCGAGGTCGGCCGCCGGCTGTACCGCACCGGCATCGACCTCACCGTCGAAGCCGCGCTCCGGGCTGTCGAGGACGCCGGACTCACCACCGCTGACATCGACGGCGTGTCCACCTATCCGGGCTTCGGCGGCTCCTTCGGAGGGGCAATGGGGGCTGAACTGCACGAGGCTCTGAGACTGTCGCTCAACTGGCGCAGCGCGGGCGTGGAGACCGCCGGACCGCTGGGCGCGGTCCACAACGCGATCCTGGCAGTGGCGACCGGCCTGGCTCGCCACGTGCTGGTGTTCCGCACCGTGGTCGAGGGCAGCGGAGGGCCGCTGCGCCCCGGCAGCGGCGGCGGGGGCGGCGGCGGAATGGCCGGCTCGGCCGGCCCGTTCCAGTTCATGATCCCCTACGGCGCGGCGTCGGCCGCCTGCTGGGTCGCCTGCTACGCCCGCCGCCACATGCACGACTACGGCACCACCCGCAGCCAGCTCGGCGCCATCGCGGTCAACGGGCGGGCCAACGCGGTGGCCAACCCCAAGGCCATCTACACCGATCCCATGACCATCGACGACTACCTGGCCGTGCGCATGGTCAGCGATCCGCTGTGCCTCTATGACTGTGATGTTCCCTGCGACGGATCCACGGCGGTGGTGGTCTCGCACCGCGACTACGCACCCGACGCCCCGGCGGGCGCGGTCGGCGTCAACGCCATGGGGACCGCCATCCGGGGCCGGCCTTCCTGGGACCAATTCGATGACCTGACGTCGATGATGATGCGCCACACCGCCGCTTCGATGTGGGAGCGCACCGAGCTGACCGTCGACGACGTGGACACCGCTCAGTTGTACGACGGCTTCAGCTGGCTGACCCTGGCCTGGATCGAGGCCATGGGCTTCTGCGGCAAGGGGGAGAGCGGGGCCTTCGTGGAGGGCGGCGTCAACATCGGCCCCGACGGTTCTGTGCCGCTCAACACCTCCGGCGGCCAACTCTCCGCCGGCCGGCTGCACGGCTTCGGCCACCTGCACGAGGCAGTGATGCAGTTGCGGGGCGCGGCCAACATCCAGGTACCGGGCTGCGAGGTGGTCGCGGTCGGAGCCGGCGGCGGCCCCGAGACCGGATGCCTGCTGCTGACCAAGGGCCCGTCATGAGCGGGGACAACCCGCCCCGGTTCGTGCTGGCCTCGCCCGAGAGCGAGTTCTACTGGCGTTCCGGAGCCGACGGCCGGCTCAGGATCCAGCGGTGCGGCGAATGCTCCCGCTGGGTCCACCCGCCCGGCCCGGCCTGCCCCTTCTGCCACTCCCGCCGGGTCGGCCCCGAACCGGTGGCCGGAACCGGCACCGTCGCCACGTACACGATCAACCGCAAGGAGTGGATCCCGGGGTTCACGCCGCCCTATGTCTTCGCGTTCGTCGAGCTCGACGAGGATCCGACGGTGCGGATCGGCACCAACATCGTCGACTGCGAGATCGAAGAGGTCGAGATCGGGATGCGGGTCGAGGTGCTGTTCGAGGAGAGCGGCGAGTGGCACGTCCCGCTGTTCCGTCCCGCAGTCACTGAAGGGACCTGATGGCGGTCATCACCCTCGACGACCTGCTCGGCTGCCTGGAAGTGGAGCTGGTGCGGCCGGGCGTGTGGACCGCGCCCAATATCGAGATGGACTACCCCCGGATCTTCGGCGGCCAGCTGCTGGCCCAAGCGGTCGCGCTGGGGGCGGCTACCACCGAGGGCAAGGTTGTCAAGTCGTTGAGCTGCCTGTTCCCGAGGGAGGGTTCGACCACCGATCCGCTCGAGTTCGAGGTGGAGGAGACCCAGACCGGACGAACCTTCGCGCTGCGCCGGATCCGAGCCAGCCAGCATGGCAAGACCATCTTTGCGGCCATGCTCTCGATGCACGTGCTGGAGCACGCGTCGGCTTTCGAGCATCAGGAACCAGCCCCCGACGTGGGCCGCCCTGACGAGGCCGCCGCGACGGACATGTCCATGATCCCCTGGACGACCAGGGTGACGGGCGGCGCCGACTTGCGGGACTCCGCACCGGCTCCTCCCCGCTACGCCTTCTGGACCCGCGTCGAGGACCGGCCCCTGGGCGACGACCCGGCCGTTCACCAGGCGCTGCTGGCCCACGCCACCGACCTGACCATCGTCGGAACGGTGCTGCTCCCGGTCGAGGGTGTGAGCCAGGCCGACTCCTACCACACCCTCCACACCGCAGTGACCAGCCACACCGTCTGGTTCCACCGCCCGTTCCGCCTCGACGGGTGGTGCCTGATCGCGCAGCACTCGCCCACTCTGGCCCGGGCTCGGGGCTTCGGCCAGGGCCACGCCTTCGATGCCGGCGGTGCGCTGGTCGCCTCCTTCGCCCAGGAGTGCATGATCCGTCCCATCGACCAGGGCTAGAGCAGAAGGAAGAGTGCGCGCCGTGTCTGCTGAAGCGCGTCCGTCCCTGGTGATCAACGCCGCGGTGATGGCCACCGTGTCCACCGTGCTGCCCGGATTCCTCATCGGCGCCATGTCGGTGCAGGTGAGTGCGGAGATGGGCGTTTCCGAAGGCGTCTACGGATGGGGTCTCGGATCGTTCTTCGGGGCCGCCATGGTCGGGTCGATCATGCTAGGGCGGCTGGCCCAGCGAATCGGGCCGCTCAACCAGATGACCCTCGCGCTCGGAGTGTCCATCGCGGTGCAACTGGCTCTGGCCGCCAGCGCCCGCTCGTTCCTGGCGGTGATCGGCTTCCTGGTGCTGGCCGGGCTGGCCAACGCCGCCAACCAGACGTCGGTCAACCTGGCCCTGGCCCAGGCTCAACTGCCCCGGCTGGGTCTGGCCGTGTCGATCAAGCAGTCGGGCCTGCCTACGGCCACCCTGCTGGCCGGCTTCGCGGTGCCCTCGCTGGCGCTAACCGTGGGCTGGCGCTGGGCCTATGTGGCTGGCGCGGCGTTCGCGCTGATGTCGCTGGTGCTGGTCAGGGCGGCCGTCGGATCGTCGGTGTTCCGCACTCCGGCCCGTGTGGCCGAGCCGGAGTCGTCGTCCCGGGATCTCTTCCTGGGCGCCGTGGTGGGTGCGTTCCTGGCATTCAGCGCTGGATCACTGGTCGCGTGGGGGGTCGGCTCCGGCGTTGACGCCGGGCTGGGACCCGGCACCGCCGGGCTGTTCCTGAGTGTCGGGGCGGCCACCGGCATCACGATGAGAGTCGTGAGCGGTTGGCTGTCGGACACGATGAGGGTCAAGCCGTTCCGGGCGGGGGGCATCACCGCCCTGATCGGCTCGATAGGCATGGCCGGGCTGGCTTTGCGCTCCCCGGCCACCCATGTGGCCGCCATGCTGCTGTCCTTCGGATGCGGCTGGATCTGGCCGGTGTTCACGAACTACGGGATCGTGCGGGCCAACCCTCGAGCCGCTGGCAGTGCCACCGGGATCACGCAGATGGGTGTCTACGTCGGGGTATTCGTGGGGCCTCTGGTCACGGGGTGGCTGATCGAGCACTCCGGCTACCCGGCGATGTGGCTGGCCGTGGCTGCCTCGTCGGTGGCCGGTGCGGTCGTGTCGATCCGCGTGGCCGACCGCTTCTAACTCCGCTGACCCCATCGCACCGGCCCATGGCCCATCATTGGGCCATGACCAGCGACATTCTGGCCAGGTCGGCCGCCGCCATTGACGACAACGTGATGTTCGAGTCCGACGGGCGGCCCTTCGGCTTGGGACTGCCCAGCGACGGCCTGGGCGCCAGCCACGAATTGCGCGACGGCGTCACCATGATCGAGTCCTTTGCTCATGTGCATGTGATAGAGGCCGACTCCGCCGCCGTTGTATTCGACTCCAGCGTCCCCGATCTCGGGCCCCGGGTGGCCGATCGGGTTCGGACCGGAACCCGGGCACCGGTGAGCCATGTCGTCCTCACCCACGGACACCGCGACCACGCCGGCGGGGCGGCCGCTCTCGTTGACGGTCTGGCCACGCCGGGAGCGCGTCCGCTGCTGGTGGGGCACGAGGCCCTGCCGCACCGGGTGGCCCGGTACCGGCTGACCGACGGCTACAACCAGGTCATCAACCAGCGGCAGTTCGGACGGGTGCCCAACTGGGACCTGGCCGGCGGCTGGGCGTTCGAGGTGCCCGATCTGGATGTGTCGTTCAACCGTCGGATCACCCTGGACGTTGGCGGGCTTGAAGTCGAGTTGCGTCATGTGAAAGCCGAGACCGACGACCACCTGTGGGCATGGATCGCGGAGAGGGCCGTGGCAGTCACCGGCGACCTGATGCTGTGGCACTTCCCCAACGCCGGCAACCCGGCCAAGTCGCAGCGCTACCCGCTGGAATGGGTCGCGGCGCTGCGCGACATTGCCGAGGTCGGCGCGGAGCTGCTGCTGCCCGGTCACGGGCTGCCCATCGCCGGCCGCGAGCGGATCCGTCGCGTGCTGCTGGACACGGCGTCGGTGCTCGAGGAGTTGACGATGATGACCCTCGACCTGATGAACCGCGGGGCGAGCCTCGACGACGTGCTGGCCGAGGCCCGCCTGGCCGGCGAGCGGATCCGGCGCCCCTACCTGGCGCCCACCTATGACGAGCCGGAATTCGTTGTCCGCAACGTCTGGCGGCTCTACGGCGGCTGGTACGACGGCGTCGCCAGCAACCTCAAGCCGGCCCGCTACGCCTCGGTGGCGGCGGAGCTGGCCGATCTGGCCGGTGGACCGCTCGCCCTGGCCCGCCGGGCCGAGACCCTGGCCGGGGAGGGGAAGACCGCACTGGCGTGCCACCTGATCGATCTGGCAGCGGCGGCCGAGCCCACCGAGGCCGCGGTGCACGGCGTGCGGGCCGGGATCTACTGGCAGCGCCGGGCCGAGCAGCAGTCGGTCATGGCTGCGGCCATATACGAGTCGACGGCCCGCGAGTCAGACGCGAGAGCGGCCGCGGGACTGGGCGAGGTGGCCGGCTAGCAGGGCGACCGCGGCCACGGCCGACACCGCGCCCGAAATCGCCATCGTCTGAGCGAAGGAGGTGGCGAAGGCCTGCGAGGTCTCCGCGATCGTCGCCTGGGCAGCAGCTTCGCCGGCCGCCCCCGATTGCGCCAGCCCATACGCGGCCTCGATGGCCGCCCCCATCGATTCGCCCGCCGCCGCGGCCACCTCAGGCGGCAGGATGTCGACGTCCACGGTGTTGCGATAGATCGAGGTGGACAATGCGCCCAGCGTGGCGATTCCCAGCGCGGCCCCAAGCTCCCGGGCGGTGTCGTTGACCGCCGAACCGATCCCGGCCTTCTCGTACGGGGTGGCGACCATGATGTCGTTGGTGGCCGGGGTCATGGCCAGGCTCAGCCCCGCGCCGGCCAGCACCAGCGGACCGAGCAGAAACCAGTAGCTGGTCTCCGTGTCGACCATCGCCAGCGGCAGTAAGGTGAGGGCGAGGACGGCTAAGCCGGCGGCCATGACCCGGCGCGACCCGAAGCGCTCTGCCAGCGGGGCCGTGA
>JAPPKI010000235.1 GCA_028820035.1 bacterium
CTTTGGACCTGCTTGAACCAGGGGATGAGCAGAATGAGCAGCACGGCCAGCACCGGGGCGAATATCGCAATCCAAGTCGTCCAGGTCACCCCTCCGCCTCGGTTGCCCCCGAAATCGACCAGCGGGTTGTCCAAGTCCGGGGATTCAGGGGGGAAGAGGCTCTCGAAGTCGGTGGGGTTGTCGGGAGCGAGCGGGGAATCGCGGTTCAGGTTATCCTCAACCGGGGCGATTTCGGAGGCGCCGATGGCCTGGTCCTCGGCTATTCCGGTGTAGTTCTGGGCACCGGGTGCGCCGCGGCCCGGTGTGGGTTCGAAGGACACCCATCCCGCACCGGCCAAATACACCTCGGGCCAAGCATGAGCATGCCTTCCGCTGACTACGTAGAGGTTCGGGTCGTCGGGATCGGCTTCGCCCACCGTGAAGCCCACCGCCACTCGAGCTGGCAGGCCCACCGACCGGGCCATGGCGGCGAACGTTCCGGCAAACTGCTCGCAGTATCCCCGTCGGTTGCTCAAGAACTCCTCGATGCGGTCCTCGGAATGGCCGGGGGTCACATTGGCGTCATAGATGAAGTCCCCGCTGCGGAAGAATGCCTGGAGGGCCAGCGCCTGCTCATAGCCCGAACCGGCTCCGGCAGTCAGCTGGGTAGCCAAGTCCTGCACCCGAGGACTGAAGTCGGATGGCAGCGCGGTGTATGACTCCACTTCGGGAATCATGGCGGTATCAAGTGGGATGGCTTTGAGCGCCTCGGGGTCGAATCGCGGCAACGCGGACGACACGGTGTAGGTGAGCCCGTTGGAGCTGACCATCGATCGCCCCACGATGAGGGTGGAGGATGAGGGCTCGTAGCTGATATCGATTGTTGCGGATGCTCCGGATGTCAACGACCGGGGTTCGAAGGCTGCGGGGACCCACACTGCGCCCAGCTGCTCGATGCTGAAATGCTGGACCGACTCGAGCACGCTGGTGCCCGACTGGAAGAGCGTGGGCAGTTGCGTGGGTCGGGCGGCATAGTCGGCTCGGGAAGTCCACACCCGGCCGTCGAATTGATCCAACGAGGTAAGACGCCAATAAGACCGATCTTCAGCCCGCACCTGGAACATCACCGCATCGCCTTGATTCACCAGTCGGCCCCTGATGTCGACCAGGGGGCTGATCACCACCCTTCCCGAAGTCCTCCGGCCCCGGTTGGCGGCCTCGGTCAGGTCGACGATCGGATCGTCTTGGGCGCTCAGAACCGGGCCGGCGGCAAGGGACCCCAACAGTGCAACTGCTGCGATTGCCGAGCTTCCCACCAATAGCGCCCGGCGCCCAGACGAAGCCCGCCCTTCGCCCCCCAACCACCGGGCATCGGCAGTTCGGGCCGCCACTCGGTGAATCGAGGCGAACAACAGCAGGGCCCCGGTGAACACACCGATGGTCAGGGCTCGGTGTTGGTCGCCGCCCACCAACCCCGCGAAGCCGGTGGCGGCGATGGGAAGCACCATTGGCTCGAACAGAGCTCGAGTTCTCATGGCGGCCCAGTCGTAGACAAAGGCCAGCAGCCACATCGCGGCCATAGCACTCACAGTGAAGCCGTCGCGCGGCGTCACGGGGGGGCTGAGTTCGCCGAAAACCGTCCAGGCCTGCTCCAGATCGCCGCCTAGCTCAGCCCAGGTGTTTCCCGCTGGAATGCCCCAGAAAACGGTGCTCCAGTAGTGGGACCATGTCACCGTCAGGACCAAACCGACGCCACTGGCCAGTGCGGAAACCAGCATTCCCCAACCGATGCGGCGGATGGCAATGGCCAGCAGATGGCTAATGGCTGCGGCAACGTAGACCGGCAGAACCCAGCCATCCCCTTCAAACACCCGAATGAGGCTGAAGGCGGTGGCCGCGGTCAGGACCGGGCCGGTGGCCTCCAGGGCTGCTTCCCACGCGCCTGATATATGAGAAGTGATCATGGTCGGTGATCGAAGGCAGTAGATGCAGCCGGGAAGGGCGGTGTCGAAAACTCCTCATGGGAGGCCGTATGCGTTGCCCATGCTTCGGCAAATCCCGAGGGTTCTTCCACAGGCAGCAAGGTCGTTCCCGGGACAAAGGTCGGGGGCAAGCGCCCTGCTTGCGCCTGCTGGGCAGCAACGAACAGCACCACCGTCTTGGAGGTGAACTGCGAGCCCAGGGGCGTCAGCGATCCGGCTTCAGTGCCATCTGCTTCAGCGACAACGGCCACCACCAGCCCACCGCCGTGCTCACGTCCCAGCCGCTCAACCGCACCGATCAAACTGCCGACGTCGGGGCTGACGAGGGCCAGGTGCTCGTAGATCTTGTGAAGGTGAGCCGAATCACACCCAAATCCGCTGTCGTAGTCCGCAGTCGTCGTCAACCGGGTTTGGTCTCCCCGGCGTAGGCTGGCCCGACAGATGCTGGCCGCGGCCGACACCATGGCCTCGAAACGCTCCAAGCCGGCCTCAGCATCCAATTGCGCGCTCCGGGTGTCCAGCAAAACGGTGGTGTGAGTGTGGGAGAACTCCTCGAACTGGCGGACGATCAGCTCGTCGTGATGGGCGGACGACCGCCAGTGAATGTGACGCGGGTCGTCTCCCCTCTGGAACGGGCGCAATCCGTACAGCTCGTCGCCGCTTTGGGCCATGGGGCTGCGCCGAACGGCGTCGAACGTGTTTCCGGGCAGGCGGGGGGGAGGCTTGATCGGGACGACTGCCGGGTAGACCAGCGCCTCGGCTTTGCCCCCAACCAGGAAATGCCGGGCTGCCATGCTCAGAGGATCGGCCACGGTCAGGGTGAGCGGCCCGGTGATGGCCCGACCTCTCTCTTCGGTAGGCAGTCGGTAGCTCACCGTCAAACTGTCACCCGACGACACCGGTGCCACCAGCAGGTCTGGTGACCGGAAGTCGCTTATCGAGTTCTTGGTGGAAAACGAGATTTCATCGGCCAGCCGCAGCACCGGGGTGCGGAAGCGGCTGGGGTTGGTCAGCTCCAACTGCACTTGGCACTCGCTGCCCACGTGTATTTGCTGTGGTTTGAGCGACCGGGACATCGCCCGCAAAGGCGGGCAGGCCTTGACGTAGGCCAACGCGAGGACAGCCACCGCGGTGCCGGCAACGCCTACGGCAAGCAACTCGCTGGAGCCGAACACCCAGCCTGCGGCTATCAGCAGCGCCGACCCGATCAGCAGCAGCCAGCCGGAAGGGGTGAGCATGGTCGGACTGGTTCTAGTCGACGGGGGCCGGAACCGAGCTCATGATGTCTTCGACGATGCGAGTGGCTGGAGTGCCTCGAGCCCGAGCCTGGGGGTCCAACAGCAGCCGATGGGCCAAGACGGGTACAGCCAGATGCTTCACGTCGTCGGGAAGTACATAATCCCTCCCCTGCGAAGCAGCCCGCACCCGGCTCGCCCGCTGGAGTGCGAGGGTTGCCCGGGTAGACATCCCCAAGATGAGGCTGGGGTGGCCTCTGGTGGCGTTGGCGATCTGCACCAGATAGCGCTTGATCCCCGGAGCCATGAACACCGTGCTGGCGTGGTCGGCCAGCATGCTTACCGTCTGCGAATCCACCACCGGGCGAAGGGTGTCCAGCGGGTTGTCAGTGCCATGGGCGTCGAGAATCTCAAGCTCGTCCTGTTTCGAGGGATAGCCCACCTCGATTCGCATCAAGAACCGGTCAAGCTGGCTTTCAGGCAGTGGATAGGTGCCCTCGTGCTCAAGCGGATTCTGGGTGGCGATCACCATGAACGGCCGGGGGAGGCTGTGAGTGGTTCCGTCCACCGTTACCTGTCGCTCGGCCATGGACTCCAACAAGGCCGACTGGGTCTTGGGCGAGGCGCGGTTGATCTCGTCGGCCACCACGATCCCGGAGAACACCGGCCCGGGTTGGAAGTCCAGCGAATTGGCCGCTCGGTTCCAGATCGTGGCCCCTACCACATCGGAGGGGAGCAGGTCTGGGGTGAATTGGATGCGGCCGAACTCAGCCTGCACGGTGATGGCCAGAGCCTTGGCCAAGCTCGTCTTGCCCACACCGGGGGCGTCTTCGATGAGCAGATGCCCCTCGGCCAATAGGCAAGTAACGGCCAAGTCCAGCACATCAGGCTTGCCCATGATGGCCTTGCCGATGTTGGAGACGATGGATTGGAACTGCTCGGCGAAACGCGGTTCCCCAGTTTCTCTCATCGCCATACCGCTGAGTCTCTCAGGTGCCGTGGAGTTGGGGCCAACGGGTCGGCATGTCCACAAGC
This sequence comes from bacterium, assembly GCA_028820035.1. Lineage (GTDB taxonomy): Bacteria > Actinomycetota > Acidimicrobiia > Acidimicrobiales > Bin134 > Poriferisocius. The sequence goes on from JAPPKI010000235.1 coordinate 4,232, forward strand.
ATCTCATTGGTGCCGGGACCGTGATCCCGCAGCGTTCCCCGACGCCGAAAGGCCACGTGATAGCGCTCGGGCTGTGATGTCCAGCAGACGTTTGGGACCAGCCCGGAGACGATGGCGTTGTCACAGTCCTCCAGTTCCACCCGGCGGGCGCCCGACAGCCATACGGTGCGCTGGAGCACCCAGGCGGCCTCGGCGGCCTCGGGATCCAACACCTCCTCGCACCAGCGGACGAACCCGCCCTTGAGCTGGCGACCACCGAACGGCTCAGGTGATTCGATCTCCAGGGTCGCGGCCATCCGCCAGCGGCAGACCTCGACCGCATCCCGTTCGATCCAGGCGTCGAACGGGGGCTGGTCCCAGTCCGGCACGGTGGCGTCGTATTGGCGGGTGCCGACTCGCCCCCGGGCGGCGTGGAGCACCCCGAGTACGGCAGCGTCGTAGAGGTGAGTGCATTGCTGGCGGACGTCAGTCCAGGCGAACACCTCAGATGCGGTGGTGGTCAGCGGGCAGCCCACGAGGGCCTGGAGCTGGTCGAGTGCGCCGGAGCACGGTTCCCAGGGCATCCTGGGCCCCGCGGCGGACGCCTTGGTGATGTGGCGGCCGTCATGGGTGAGCGCCGCCTCGTAGTGGTGCATGTCGTCCTCAAGGCCGACCACCACCGTTTGTGGGTCGGGGGCGATCATCCGCAGCCGTCGGCGGAAGGCACCGCTGCCATGGCGATTGCGGACCAGCGCGGGCTGTCGTTCATCCTGGGGCACTGGCCGATGTTGGCACACCGACCGCGGACGACCAGATTCATCATCGGGGCAAGTACTGTCAGCTAACCGTGCCTACCCCGTCTTCTCCGTTTCGCGCCCTATCTCATCGGGGATTCCGGCTGTTCTTCGTTGGCGTGTCCATCGCCACCACCGGTCAGTTCATGCAGTCGCTAGCGGTGCCGTTCTATGTGAACGAGCTGACCGATTCGAACACCTGGGTCGGGGCTTCCGCGTTCGCGGTACTGGTGCCATCTCTGTTCATGACTCCGGTGGCTGGCATCTGGAGCGACCGGACCAGCCGCAAGGCCATTTTGTTGGGATCGTTCTGGATGCAGATGGTGGTGGCGACCGCCTATCTGGTGCTCTATCTCGCCGGCGCCTTGAACCCGTGGTTGATCATCGGGCTCCAATTGGTTGTGGGGGCGGCATCGGGATTCCAGTGGGCCCCCACCCAGGCCATGACCGCCCTGCTGGTTCCACCCGAGGATTTGGTTTCGGCGGTGCGGTTCGTGTCCTTGTCGTTCACCGCGGGGAGGGCCTTAGGCCCCGGCTTGGCCGGACTCATCCTGTGGTTGTGGAGTCCGGGCCCGGCCTTCGCCATCACCATTGTCGGGTTCGCCATTGGCCTGATGTACATGGCCCCGATCAGACTGCGTCCCGCTGAGCCAATTGAGAGGGAGCCGTTCTTCGTGCAATTCAGCCGAGGTGTGGCCTACATCTGGCGGCGTCCGGCGATGCGCCTGGTGATGAGTACCTCGTTCATCGTGGCCAGTTTCGGTGCGGTCTTCGCCTTCGCCCTAGTGGCCAGCGTGGCCGACGATGTGTTCACCCTGGGCGATGGCGGGCTGGGCTGGCTCACGGCGACGTTTGGATTCGGGTCGATGCTGGCCGCGCTGTACGTGACCAGATACGGCGATCGCCATGCCCGATCCCGGGTCGAGATGACAGCAGTGGGGGTGTATGCCGTCGGGGTGTTGGTTACCGGGGCGACTTCTTGGCTGGTTGTCGGCCTGTTGGGGTACTTGATCTTCGGAGCGGGGCATATGGCCCATGGCGTGACAATGAACAGCGCCCTGCAAGTGCAGGTGGACGAACAGTTTCGGGGCCGGGTCATGTCGGTGTGGCTGATGTCGGTGCTTTCTGGGCTGCCGATCGGCGCGTTCATCGGGGGATTCTTGGGCGATCTAGTGTCCATGCGGTTCGTGGTGCTCGTGTACGGGGGATTGCTGGCTGTCTTTTGGGCGACCACGGTCATCCGGTCCCGCGGTTTCGCCGGCCTCGATCGCGGCCCCGGCTGATCCATTGCGTGCCGGGCTGTGCTCGCGGAGTACGGTCGGAGGTCGATGGGAGAGAGCATTCAGGCCCCGGGAACTCGGCTGAGCCGAAGAGACCGGTTTCTTCACGAACCCCGATTTCGGGATTGGAATTGGGTGGAGACCAACTGGTTCTGCTTCTTCGTGCCTGAGGAGGCGATGGTCGGGCACCTGCGCTCGATGTGGCGGCCCACGCTAGGAGTGGTGGGGGCCAACGTGTTCGTGTATTCCAACCGAGGGCTGGGCGCCACCGGGGCCTTGGCCAACGATATGCACGAGGATCGCTTTGCCATGCCCATGCCGCCCCACAACCTGGACGACTACCGCCTGGACAACGGCATCGCCGTGCGCCAGCCCGAGGCGTTCCAGCGCTGGGAAGTCCGCTACGACGGCATCGACGGGACGGTTTTCGACTTGGAGTACACCGCGTTGATGCCGCCGGTGGAGGTGGGCGAGACCAAGGTGGCGGGCGCAGGGGAGGGGTTCGGATCGATCCAGCGCTCAGATGCGGTCCTGGCCCACGGCCATATCGACCAGACCCTGCACGTTTCGGGGGAGGCAGTGGTGAATGGCGTGCAGTTCGAGGTGGACTGCGCGGTCAACCGCGATCACTCGTGGGGGCCCCGTCGGGAATCGGTGGCTCGGTTGGGCTGCGGCAACTTCGATGACGGCCATTGGGGTGACGATTTCCACTTCCTGGTCCAGACCCGCAATGACACTCCTGATTCCTGCGTGATCACGCACGGTTACCTGCTAGATGGCGGGGACATCCTCCGAATTGCCGAGGGGACAGGCCGGTTCGAGCTCGACGGCTATCGCACCACTGCGCTGGTCTATGAGATCGTCGACGAGCAGGGCCGCAGCCACTGCTTCGAGGGCAGGGTGGCCCGCACCATTGAGAAGGTGTCCACCAACGCGTTCTCGTGCAACGGCTTCGTGGATTGGAGCTATGAGGGCGAGCCGGGAATCGGGGAATACCGCTGGCACTGGGGCGTCCGGGAGCTGCGGGAATGGCTGGCGGAAAGGGAGGCACAGGTATGAAGACCCGGGCCGCGGTGTATCGGGAGCCGAATGTCCCCCTGGACATCGTCGAATTGGACATCTGCAACCTGTCCCCCCAAGACGTGCTGGTGCGGATCACCCACAGCGGGATCTGCCACAGCGACCTGCACGTGTACCACGGCAGCCGGGACTGGGAAACCCCCATGATCTTGGGCCACGAAGGGGCCGGGGTAGTGGAGCATGTGGGGGATGGGGTCACCGGGATCAAGTCCGGCGACCGGGTGGTGTTGTCGCTGGTGGCCAGTTGCGGTCGATGCCGGTCGTGCGCCGCTGGTTTCGCCAACCGCTGCCAGGTGCTGCCCGCCTTCCCAATCGGCACCTACTACGACGGTGGCCATCGCTTCGAGAAGGACGGCGAGATCCACCACTCGTTCTGCACGGTGGGCTCGTTTGCCGAGCACGCCGTGGTTCACTTCTCCAAAGCGGTGAGAGTGCCCGACGACGTGGGTTTGGACGTGGCCTGCCTGGTGGGTTGTGGCGTTCCCACGGGGGTGGGTTCGGCCGTCAACACCGCCCAGGTCCGCCGGGGAAGCACCTGTGTGGTCTACGGCTGTGGCGGTGTCGGCCTAAATGTCATCCAGGGCTGTCGCCTCATGGGCGCAGCCGAGATTGTGGCGGTGGACTTGCTGGATGACAAGTTGGCTCTGGCCGAGAGGTTTGGCGCCACCCGCACTTTGAACGCCACTGACGACGATCCAGTGGCTGCGGTAATGGAGCTGACTGGAGGCAGAGGCGCCGACTACGCCTTCGAGGTGATCGGCACCGGAGCCACCTACAAGAACGCCTGGAACTCGATCGGCATGGGCGGGTTGGCCGTGATGGTGGGCGGGCCGCCCGCGGGAACCCCGTTCCATATCGACGCCACCGAGATCTACTTCGGCAAGGCGCTCACCGGCAGCATGTACGGCAACTCTTCGCCCGCTCGGGACTTTCCGTGGATCTTCGATCTCTACCGTTCTGGCGAGCTCTTGCTCGACGAGCTGATCACCCAGCACCGCCCCCTCAATGACGTCACCGCTGCTCTTGATGAGCTGCACACCGGCGGCGTGGTCCGCACTGTGCTCGACATCGGTGAGGAATAGCCAGCTCGTCTACCCGAACTCTTCGATCCAGCGGGTGTAGTCGTCCAACACCGGTAGCACTTCGTCGGCTGAGCCGCCGTGGGGGAATCGCAGCACCACTTCGGTGATTCCGATGTCCCGGTAGTAGACCAGCTTGCCGGGGTCGGGGTGGGTGCCGTAGGTGACCAGCTCCAGCTCATCGATGCTCCGTCCCGCGGCGGTCATGGCCTCGGCCAACTCGGCCAGAGCAGCTCGCATCCCGGCACCGCCAATGGGCATCCAGCCGTCGCCGAACTCGGCGATGTGGGCGAAGGTGGTTGGGCCGGGGGCAGCGCCGATGATGGTGCGGATGCGGGGCTGCTGGACGGGCTTGGGCCAGCTCCACGAGGGTTCCATGTGGACGAATTCTCCGTGGAACTCGGCAATCTCGTTGCCCCACAACGCCTGAGCGCAAAGCATGTGCTCGCGCACCTGGGCCCGGCGGCGGCGCACGTCTACGCCGTGGTTTTCCATCTCCTCGTGATTCCAGCCGTAGCCCACGCCCAGCACCAAGCGACCCCCGCTCATCCAATCGAGGGTGGCGCACTGCTTGGCAAAGGTGATGGGGTCGTGTTGGGCGGGTAGGGCTACCCCCACTCCCAGTCCCACGGACTCGGTGGCCTGGGCGCAAGCCGCCAAAGCGATGTAGGGGTCCAGCGTGCGCAAGTAGGTGTCGGGCAGCACTTCCTCGCCGGTGGGGGGCGGTGTGCGGCGGCTGGTGGGGATGTGGGTGTGCTCGGGCAGGTAGATGCAGGCGTACCCTCGGGCCTCTGCTTCCTGGGCCAGGCGCACCGGCGACATCGACCGGTCAGTGGTCTGCATCATCACCCCGAACCGCATGCCCAGAGCGTATGTCGCTTTGGCTCTCCCCCTTGCTTTGGCAAAGCCGAGCTCTCCTTCGCCAGCACATAGTCCCCTTTGGCTGCCAGTTTCGCTGCTGGCAGGGGTACTGTCAGGGCCAGCTAATGAGACACCAACCAAAGATCAGGCTGGTAGCCACCACAGAGGTGCCTATGAGATGGGGGCGATTCGCCTGCCACGCCTTTGAGTCGATGGACGATGGCCAGGAGCATATGGCGTTCACCCTCGGCGATGTAACGGGCCTCGACGAGGTCTTGGTGCGGGTACACAGCGAATGCCTCACTGGGGACGTGTTCGGCTCATGGCGCTGCGACTGCGGGGCTCAGCTGCACGCGGCCATGGACGCCATCGCGGCTTGCGGCACCGGCGTGCTGGTGTACATGCGGGGCCATGAAGGCCGAGGCATCGGCATCGGGCACAAACTTCAGGCCTACGCCCTTCAAGATCAGGGGCGAGACACGGTGGACGCCAACTTGGAACTCGGCCTACCGGTGGACGACCGCAACTACGGCGTCGGAGCGGCCATCCTGGCCGAACTGGGGGTCACGCGAGCGGCGCTGATGACCAACAACCCCACCAAACTCGACAGCTTGGCCTCCTTCGGCCTGGAGATCGCCCGCCGAGTTCCTCTGGTAGTTCCCCCGAGAAGCGAGAACGTGGACTACCTCCGCACCAAACAAGATCGCCTCGGCCACCTGCTGGATTTGGTGTAGTCCCTAGCGGCAGAACACCGGGGCGATGGTGTCAGCGAAGGTGCGCATCCAGCCTTCTTTGTCATCCATGAACTGGGCTAGGACCATGCGGTTGACCCCTCGTTCGGCCAGCTCGGTAAGGCGGTCGATGCAGTATTCGGGTGGGCCGGCAATGGTGCCGCGGCTGGCCAGGAACTCGGTGAGGCCGTGTTTGTCGGCCAGCCCGGCGTTGACGTTGGCCCCGTCGGCGAAGGCGTGGTGGCGGCTGTCGTACTCGGCCATCATGGCGGCCACCCGGGGCTTGATGTCCTCGGGAAGGCCCTTGCCGTCCATGTGGAATCGGTACACGTGGTTGGCCGTGCCCGCGATCAGGAACTTGATCTGCTCCAGGCCGGATTCTTCCGATTCGGCGAACAGCAGGTTGGCGAACCACCACACCTCGACCTCGTCGGGGTCTCGGCCCACCGAGCGGGCCCCTTCGGCGATGTTGCCCAGCACGATCTCGCACACGTCGGCGGGCAGGCTGTTGGACAGGATCACCCCGTCGGCGATCTGACCGGCCATGTACTGGGTGCGAGGCCCTTCGGCGGCAATCCACACCGGGACCGGGGCGGGGCCCCAGCGCATGTGCAGGTCTTTGTCCTGCCAGCGGGCCGTCTCGCCCTTGCTGAGGGCCTTGACCGCCGCGGTGTAGTCCCGGAGGTAGTCCACGGTCGCCGGCTTCTCCCCGATATTGAGCAGCGCGCTGTCGCCCGAGGCGATCCCATAGCGAAACCGCCCTCCAGAAATCTGCTGGAGGGCCATGGCGGTGGAGGCGGCTGCGGCCGGATGGCGGGTGACGGGGTTGGTAACCGTGGTGGCCAGCAGGGCGTTGTCGGTGTGGTTGGCGGCCACGGTGAGAGTGAGGAAGGGGTCGGCCCACAGCGACTGGGAGTCGCCGGCCACCACCATGGAGAACCCGGAGCTCTCCACTTGGCGGGCCCAGGCCCCGTATGTGGTGAGGTCTTCGGGAACCTTCCCGGTGCCGAATGCGATGGATGCGCTCATGGCCCGAGGATAGAGGCCGCTCAACGAGCCCGCCGCCTACCATGGGCCGGTGCTGGATGTCCCCCCGATCGACTTCGGCGAGCCCCTGTCTCTGGGTCCGCTGCTGAAACGGGCGGTGGCCGCAGTACCCGACAAAACCGCCCTGGTGGGAGCCCGAGGGAGGCTGAGCTACGCCGAGCTGGCCGACGAGGTGTCCCGAACCGCCACTGCACTCGAAGCATTGGGAGTCCGGGCCGGCGACCGGGTGGCGGTATCGCTGGCCAACGACATCGACATCGTGACCGCCCTCATGGGCATCTGGGCCCGGGGAGCGGTGTTCGTGGGGGTCCACACCGTGCTGGCTCCACCGGAGAAGCACTATCTGGTCGACGACTGCGAGCCTTCGCTCTACCTCACCTCCAATGCCGCAGAAGAGGTGGGCGCCCCCCGGGTGGTCGGCTTGGAGCAGTGGCGGGCAGAGGTGGCCGGAGCGGAGCCCTTGGGCCCATGGCCCGAGTGCGACCCGCTGGGGTTGGCGGCCATCGCCTACACCTCGGGCACCACCGGCAACCCCAAAGGGGTGATGCACAGCCAGCACAATGCGCTGCTTCCAGGGGCTGTGGCTGTGGCTCGGGGCAGCTACGACGTCGACGACGTGTTCTTGTGCGTCCAGCCGTTGACGATTCTGAACCTTCAGGTGCTCAACCCCCTGACGACGGTTCAGGCCCATGGCACCTGTGCCATTGCCGATCGTCACGATCCGGTGTCGCTGGCCCGGTGGATCAAACAGGAGCGGGTCACCCACTTTGCGGTGGTGCCCACCGTGGCCTACGACCTGCTGACCCATCCCGATGTCCATCCCGACGACCTGGCCACCCTCACCAAGCCCCGAGTAGGGGGAGCGGCCATGCCTGAAACGGTCAAGCTGCTGTTCGAGGACCGGTTCGGGGTGAAGCCAGCCACCAGCTACGCGCTGACCGAGGGGCCCACCCTGGTGACC
>JAPPKI010000116.1 GCA_028820035.1 bacterium
CACCAGGAAGGAGTGAGGGAGGCTCTGCTGGCCTGGACCGGGCTTCCCCATCGGGTGGTCTTGGTGGCCGAGCACAACGGGGTGCGCTTCTTCGACGACTCCAAGGCCACCACGCCCCACGCGGTGTGCGCCGCAGTCCGGTCGGTAACCCAATCCTCGGGGCAAACCGCGGGACAAGCAGTTCTCATCGCCGGGGGACGAAACAAGGGGCTCGATCTGGAGCCGATGGGTGAGGTGGTACAAGGCCTGCGCGCAGTGGTGGCCATCGGCGAGGCTGCGGCTGAGGTTCATGAGGTGTTCGCCGGCCGCTGCCCGGTGACCATCGCCCAATCCATGGAGGATGCGGTAGGTCAGGCCGCCGAGATCGCCCAAAGCGGTGACGCAGTGCTGCTGTCACCCGGTTGCGCCTCATTCGACTGGTACGGCTCCTACGCCGAGCGGGGCGACCATTTCTCCCTGCTGGTACGCGAACTGATCGGAGGATCACCATGACTGCTTTCGCTCCCCAGATCCCCCGTCGGGGATTGGTGGCGGCACTCCGGTCGGCGCCGGCGGGTCAGGCCACCATGCCGTTCTACGTGCTGTTCGGGATGGTCCTCACCCTCAACGCCATCGGGTTGGTCATGGTGCTGTCGGTCTCCTCGGTCACCAATCACTATGTGGGACAGTCCACCTGGTACACCTTCCAGCGCCAGCTGGTCTGGAGCGTCGGTGCGCTTTTGGCCCTCATCCTGGTGATGCGGGTGGACTACCGGCAGTGGCAGAAGTACTCCAAAGCCGTTTTGGCCTTCGCCGGACTGCTGCTGGTGGCCGTGCTGATCCCCGGAATCGGCACTACGGCAAACGGCGCCTCCCGCTGGATCTACTTCGGGCCGATCAGCTTCCAACCCTCTGAGCTGGCCAAGTTGGCCATGGCCCTCTTCGCCGCCGCGTGGCTGGCCGACAAGGCGGGCAAGGAGCGCAATACCCGCACCACCATCCGCCCGGTGCTGGTGGTGTGCAGCCTCATGTCGGGGCTCATCTTGCTCCAACCCAACCTGGGGACCGCGGTGATCATCGTGATGATTGCCTTCGCCGCCTTGTTCATGGCCGGCGTGCCCCTGCTCCCCCTCACCGGCTGGTCTCTGATCAGTGGGGCCGCGGCCGCCTTGGCCGCCTGGGGATCGGGTTACCGGCGCGACCGCCTGACCGCCATGCTCGACCCGTGGTCCGACCCCCTTGATACCGGATGGCAGACAATCCAATCGTGGGTGGGCATTGCATCGGGAGGTGCCTCTGGGGTGGGGCTGGGCGAAAGTCGGATCAAATGGGGCTTTTTGCCCGAGGCTCAAACCGACTTCATCTTCGCGGTTCTCGCCGAGGAAATGGGCTGGCTGGGCGCGATGTTCGTCATCGGGCTCTTCACCGGCTTCGTCGTGTGCGGGATGTGGATCGCCCTGCACACCCCCGATCGCTTCGGCCAAGTTCTGGCCACGGGCATCACCGTGTGGGTGGGGGCCCAGGCGTTTGTGAACATCGCCGCGGTGGTCGGGGTACTGCCCATCACCGGTGTTCCTCTCCCGTTCTTGTCGGTGGGAGGCTCCGCACTGCTTACCAGCATGGTGGCCACCGGCATTCTGCTAAACATTGCCCGCCAGACCCGAGTCGAGCCGTGAGCGACAGCGCTCCGCCGGGCCCGACTGAAGACGAGAGCCCCCCTCCCGACAGCGCTCCGGTGTGGGCGGTGATCGCGGGAGGCGGGACCGCGGGACATGTCCACCCCGGCCTGGCCGTGGCCCGGGCCCTGGTTCGGCGCGGCCACCAGCCTGAGAGCATCCACTTTGTGGGATCGGCCCGGGGAGTGGAGCGAGATCTGGTTCCAGCCGCCGGATTCGAGCTGACCCTGCTTCCCGGACGGGGGATCAAGCGCCAGCTCACCTGGCAGAACCTCAAGTCGGCCGCCGGTCTGGCCCAGGCGGTGGTCCAGGCCGTTGGCCTGCTGCGGCGCTTGCGGCCGGCGGTTGTGCTGGGGCTGGGCGGATACGCCAGCGTGCCCTGCGCTCTGGCTGCCCTATTGCTCAGGATCCCGTTGGTGGTAACCGAGCAGAATGCCGTTCCCGGTTTGGCCAATCGCTGGGCCGGGCGTTGGGCCCGAGCCGCCGCGGTGTCATTCCCTGGCACGAAGCTGCGCCGAGCGGTGCTCACCGGCAATCCAGTGCGTGATGAGGTCCAGAGGGTCAACCGGGATAATGACCGGCCTACGGCCCGAACCTCCCTCGGAGTGGGTGAGGGGCGCCGCCTTGTGGTTGTGGCCAGCGGGTCGTTGGGCGCGGCTCGAATCAACCGAGCCGCGTTTGAAGCTGTTGGCCACTGGGCCGAACGGGAAGATCTGTCGGTACACCATGTGATCGGTCGAAGGGATTGGCAGGAGTTGTCCCATCTGCGACCCGACCTCTCTCAGGCGGCGCTGGAATACCGGGCCGTGGAGTACGAGATGGACATGCCCACGGTGTATGCCGCCGCCGATCTGGTGGTGGGGCGAGCCGGAGCGTCGAGTGTGGCCGAGTTGGCTGTGGTCGGGCTGCCGTCGGTGCTGGTTCCGCTGCCGGGGGCGCCTGGCGATCACCAGACAGCCAACGCCGCCCACCTGGCCGCCGTCGGCGGGGCCGTGATGATTCCCGACGCCGAGATGGACGGCCCCCGCATGGTCGAAGAGGTGGAAAATCTGCTGAAGGTTCCTGGCCTTCTTGGCGCCATGGGGAGAGAGGCAGCCGGTGTCGGTCGCCGAGATGCCGACACCCGGGTAGTCGATCTTCTCGAGCAACATGCCCATAGACCCCATTAGGGGTACCGGAGGAAGCAAAAATAGGGCCATGGTCGATTTGTGCCCCACAACCCGGGTTCATCTCTTAGGAGTGGGCGGGGCGGGGATGTCGGCTATTGCCGTGGTGTTGCAAGCGCTGGGGTGTCGGGTCAGCGGCAGCGACTCGGCCGACTCACCGGTGCTCCACCGTCTGCGGGAGGTTGGGGTCGATGTCTTCGTTGGCCACGACGCGGCCCAGGTCTCCGGCGCCGATCTGGTGGCCCGGTCCACCGCCGTGGGCGACGACAATCCCGAGGTGGTCGCGGCTGCACAGGCGGGCATCCCCGTCTATCGCCGGGCGGAGATCCTGACGGCGATCACCGCGCTGAGATCCACGGTGGCGGTGGCCGGCACCCACGGCAAGACCACCACCGCGGCCATGCTGTCCCATGTGCTGATGGCGGTGGGTGCCGATCCCAGCTACGTGGTCGGCGCGGTGATGGCCGATGGCAGCATCGGGGCTCGGTGGTCGCAGAACCCCTGGTTCGTGGTGGAGGCCGACGAGAGCGACGGGACCTTTGGCGAGTTGAGCATGGACCGGGCGGTGCTCACCAGCGTGGAGCCCGACCATTTGCGCCGCGATCGCTCGGTAGACGAGCTGGAGGCCGAGTTCGCCCGGTTCTGCGCTGGTGCCGCCGATGGGCTGGTGGTGTGTGCCGATGACCCCGGCGCCAAGAAGGCCTCCGAGGGCTGCCACCGTGTTCTCTACGGAACCGGCCCCGATGCCGACTACCGGTGGCGACTCCTGCGGCGCCACCGGCACTCCATCGATGGGGAGGTGTCGTTCCGCGGCGATGTGCTCGGCCCGGTAACCGTGCCCATGCCCGGAGACCACAACGCGCTCAACGCCACGGGAGCGCTGGCCATGGCCTGTCAACTGGGGATCGACGGAACGGAGGCCGCCGCCGCGTTTGTCGACTTCGGAGGCGTGACCCGCCGGTTCGAGCTGCGAGGAGAAGCCGCCGGAGTCGAGTTCATCGACGACTATGCCCACCTGCCCACCGAGGTGGCCTGCTCGCTGAAGACAGCATCCGAAGGGGGGTGGGATCGGGTGGTGTGCGTGTTCCAGCCCCACCGCTACACCCGGACCTCGCAGCTTTGGTCGGAATTTGCCCATAGTTTCCAGGCCGCCGACGTGGTGATCATCACCGACATCTACTCCGCCGGCGAAATGCCCATCCCCGATGTGTCGGGTGAGTTGGTCTGGCGGGCAGTAGCCGAGGCCCACCCCGAATGCGACGTTGCCTATGTGCCTCGCCTCGACGACGTCGCCACCCGATTGGCCGAGGTGCTGCGGCCACAGGATCTGTGTTTGACCCTGGGGGCCGGTGATCTGACCAAGCTGCCCGACCAGGTGATCTCGATGCTCGCGGGACGCCGATGAGCGCGATTCGCTGGGATCGGCTGGCACAAGACTTGGCTGATGTGTTGGGGGAGCAGGCGGTGAGCCGGGAGCGCCCGATCGGACCCGACACCACCTATCGCGTCGGCGGCGCGGCCCGGGTCGGCGTGACGCTCCCCGTGGATGCTGATGTTGCGGCGATGGCCAAAGCGGGGGCCGCCCACTGCCCTGACATGCTGGTGGTGGGCAAGGGCTCCAACATGTTGGTGGCCGAGGCCGGTTTCGACGGAGTGGCCATTTGGCTGGGCGCGGGATACGACTGGGTGGAGGTCAACGGCTTGCACCTCAAGGCGGGGGCGGCGGCGGGGCTGCCGGTGCTTGCTCGCCAGAGCGCCGCCGCAGGACTGACCGGATTCGAGTGGGCAGTGGGGGTACCGGGATCGCTGGGGGGGGCGGTCCGCATGAATGCCGGCGGCCATGGTTCAGACATGGCCGCAACGCTGGTGCAAGCCGAGGTCCTCGACCTGCGGCGCGGCTGCGTCGAGCAGTGGGCGCCGGAACGGCTGGAACTGGGCTATCGGAGCTCGGCGCTGGCCGAACACCACATGGTGCTGGGAGCCGAGATGGGCCTGGCCACTGGTGATGCAGAGTCATCCCAGGCCACCATCGCCGAGATCGTGGCGTGGAGGCGCGAGAACCAGCCGGGAGGGCAGAACGCAGGCTCGGTGTTCACCAACCCGGCGGGCGACAGCGCGGGCCGGATCATCGAAGCGGCCGGACTCAAGGGGCATCGGGTGGGGACTGCTTCGGTTTCAAACAAGCACGCCAACTTCTTCATTGCCGACCGGAATGGCACTGCCGATGATCTCTACGCGCTGATGGGAGAGGTGTTCGAACGCGTTCTCGCCGAATTTGATGTGACGCTGCGGCCCGAAACCCGTCTCGTGGGATTCGAAGCTGGTCTATGGGCAGGTCAGGCAAGCTGAAATGCCTTCGGATAAGCCCACCCAGGATCCGCCCGAGGACCATTCGGAAGATCAGTCGGAGAGCCCTAAGCCTCAAGTAGACCTTCCTGTGGAACCTCCGAAGAGCCCTCAGCCTCAGGTCGACCCGCCCGAGGGCCAATCAGAGCGCCCTCAGCCTCAGGTCGATCCCCGCATCCAGGCCCGGCGCACCGGCGTCAGGACTCGGCGGCGTCTTCGAGTGTGGATCTCTATCGGGGTCATCACCGTGTTGGCGGCTGCGGCATACGGCGTCACCCAGAGTCCCCTCATGGACGTCGACGAGATCGAGGTCATAGGAGCCGGGCGCACCAGCTCTGCCCAAGTCTTGGAGGCGGCGGATGTCGAGCTGGGGACACCGCTGTTGGGCTTGAACTTGTCTGGCCCCCGTAGATCGATCGCTGCGCTTCCCTGGGTGGATCAAGTTCGTTCCAGCCGGACGTGGGGGGGCAAGGTCACGTTCGACATCACCGAGCGCGAGGCCGTGGCCCAGATTCCCGTCGGCGAGGAGTGGGCGTTGGTCGATCGTGAGGGAAGGGTGCTCCAAGTGAATCCGGTTCGCGGTGCTTTGCCGGTAGTGCAGTTCACCCCGGTTCCCCAGCCCGGCGGGTGGCTGCACGGGTTGGCCCTGCCTCTGTTGGTGGTGAGTGAGGCGCTCATACCCGTTCAACAAAGGGACATCGGGGCGATTTCTCTGATGGATGGGGAGGTGGTTGTGGATCTGCTCGGCGAAGGGCGGGCCCACTGGGGAGCCCAAGACGATCCTCACGGAAAAGCCGATGCGCTAGCCCGAGTACTGGCCGAAGTTGATATGAGTTGCGTGGAGATCGTGGATCTGAGCATCCCGGAACTTCCCGCCTTGACCCCAATCGACGACTGCTCGTAAGCTAGATACACCTCAACTAGAGGAATAGGTTCTAAAGCCTCAACTCTTCGTTCATATCAACCAAAAGTAGAGAGTGAAGTTTTGGGCTTTTGGAGTGAGGAATCACCATGGTTGATCCCCAGAATTATCTAGCGGTTATCAAGGTCATCGGCGTCGGCGGCGGCGGTGTTAACGCAGTCGACCGCATGATCGAAGCTGGCCTGCGCGGCGTTGAGTTCGTCGCCGTCAATACCGATGCCCAGGCGCTGCTCATGAGCTCTGCTGAGGTCAAGCTCGACATTGGTCGAGAGCTGACCCGAGGTTTGGGCGCGGGCAGCGACCCGGAGGTGGGCTCCCAAGCCGCCACCGATCACCGCAAGGAGATCGAAGAGGCGCTAAGCGGCGCCGACATGGTATTCATCACCGCGGGAGAGGGTGGCGGCACGGGCACCGGAGCTGCTCCGATCATTGCGGAGATCTCCAAGAGCCTCGGCGCACTCACCATCGCGGTGGTTACCCGACCGTTCGGCTTCGAAGGTCGCCGCCGGTCGGTTCAGGCCGAGAGCGGCATCCAGGCCCTCAGAGACAAAGTCGACACCCAAATCGTCATTCCCAACGATCGACTCCTCACCATTTCCGACGACCACACCTCGGTGGTGGAGGCGTTCCAGAAAGCCGACGAGGTGTTGCTGCACGGCGTGCAGGGCATCACCGACCTCATCACCACCCCGGGGCTCATCAACACCGACTTCGCCGATGTGCGTATGGTGATGCAAGACGCTGGTTCTGCGCTCATGGGCGTGGGCATCTCCTCCGGCGAGGGGAAGGCCGTGAGTGCGGCCCGCAAGGCCATTGCCAGCCCGCTGCTCGAGGCTTCGATCGAAGGCGCTCGCGGGATCCTGCTGAGCATCTCCGGCGGTGCCGATCTGGGCATCTTCGAGGTGAACGAGGCCGCAGAGATCGTCCAGGGCGTTGCCCACCCCGATGCCAACATCATCTTCGGCACTGTGGTGGACGAGTCGATGGGCGACCACATCCGAGTCACCGTGATCGCCGCCGGGTTCGACCGGTGGGAGGGCGAGCGGGCCACCCGGATGACGGCCGTCGACCCTGAGGGCGCTTCAGGAGTGCCCGATGTATTCGGCGACGCCGACGACGACCTGTTGTCGTCTGATGTCGACGACGAGTTCGACATCCCCTCATTCCTCCGGTAGCCACGCCAGCTGAGACATTGAATTGATCAGCGCCGCAGAGGTAGCCGATCGCTTAGGCGCACTGCGAGACCGGTTGTCCCGGGCCGGGGGCGGTCAAGTACAGGTGGTGGCGGTGACCAAGGGCTTCGGCCCCGATGCGGTAGCCGCGGCCATCGAAGCCGGATTGGCCGACATCGGAGAGAACTACGCCCAGGAACTTCTGGCCAAAGCGGGGGACTTGAGCAACCAGCCTGATCCCGCGCTTCAGCCCCGCTGGCACTTCATCGGTCGATTGCAGCGCAACAAGATCCGCAAGATCGCCAGTTTGGTCCACCTCTGGCAGAGCGTGGACCGCCCCGAACTGGCCGCCGAGATCGCTCGGCGGGCTCCCGGCGCCCAGGTGCTGGTGCAGGTGGACATCGCGGGCATGGGGGGCCGGGGCGGTTGTGCTCCAGAGGACACGGCCGGGCTGGTGCAGCACTGCCGCGATGCTGGTCTGGAAGTGGCCGGTCTGATGGCGGTTGGTTCGCCGGGGCCGCCAGAAGAGGCCCGCTCTGGCTTTCGCCTGCTGGCGTCCCAGGCCGAAGACCTCGGCTTAGCCGAGCTGTCGATGGGAATGACCGACGACATGGAGGTTGCCGTCGAAGAGGGTGCCACCATGGTAAGAGTGGGCACCGCGTTGTTCGGACCTCGCCCCAGCTGAGCGTCTTCCAACTACTGCGCCCCCCCTCCCCGAAACTGGGGGCTGCTTCCTGTACCATCGGAAAGGCTAAGTGATCCACTGCCGAAAGGGGATGAGCCCATGTCGTCCGTGTGGCAGAAAACCAAGTTCTGGCTCGGATTCGGAACCGAGGAGGAGTTCGCTCCCGGAGGGTATGCCGAGCAGGAATCCGACATGCGCCTCGTGTCTCAGACGCCTGATGAGCAGTATCAGATGGGCCCTGATGTCGGCTCGGTCCGCCCCGTTCCCGCCGGCCAGCATCCGGAGGGCGAAGGGACCGCTGAGCAACCTCGGACCAGCTTCGTCCGCCCCATCCCCTCTACCTCCTCCAAGCCGTCGGTGGTCACCCCGATATCGTTCGACGACGCCAAGGACGTGGCGGACTGCTTCCGAGGCGGGCAAGCCGTCATCGTGAACTTGCAGCACAGCAGCCGGGAGGTGGCCCGCCGGCTCATCGACTTCTCCAGCGGCCTGTGCTACGGACTGGACGGCCGCATGGAGCGGGTGGCCGACCATGTGTACTTGCTGACCCCCACCAATGTGGAGGTGTCAGCCGAGGAGCGCCGCCGCATGGAGCAGGCCGACTACCAGAACAACGGGTGACTACTGCCAACCGGCTTTCGCTAAGCGGATCTGCAACCGGCCCGCGTCGATCGCGGTTTCGTTCACCATCGCCGCGGCCACCTCCGAAACAATGAGATCCGGGTCGCCTACGGCCAGCACTTGCTCGCACACATACTTCTGGTGGGCCTGGACTGCCTCGATGATGTCGGGCCCCGCGGTCAAGGCCAGCGTGATCCGATCGGTGACGTCCAGGTCTTGATTCTTGCGCTCGGCTTGGATCACCCGCACCACATCGCGGGCGATGCCCTCCGCCGCCAGCTCATCACTCACCGCAGTGTCAAGGGCCACTAGGGCGTCGTTGGTGCGCAGCGCCGCCGCAGTGGTGCCTTCCACCGGATTCAAGGCCAAGTCGAACTCGCTCTCCGACAGGGTGTGGCCGGCCACCGCCACCAAGCTGTCGGAAGTGAGCTCCCACTGGCCTTCCCGGGCGGCGGCGAACACCCCCTGCACGTCCTTGCCCAGTCGCGGGCCCAGTTCCTGGCCGTTGGGCCGGAGCACGAACTGCCCGTAGGCGGCCAGATCATCACTGAGGCGGACGTCTTTCACGTTTACCTCGTCGGCAATCAAGGCGGTGAACGGCGCCAGCGTGTCGGCCTCTCGGCCGGCCACGGTGAGCGAGGGCAAGGGCTGTCGAACCCGGATTCCCTGGTCTTCTCGAACTCTCAGTCCGGTGGAGCACACGTCGCGCACCCGGTCCATGGCCGCCACGAGCTGGGGGTCGGAGGGAAGCTCGGCGGGGTCGGGCCAATCGCACAGATGAACACTCGACTCTCCGGTGAGCCCCCGGTAGATCTCCTCGGACACCAAGGGCAGAAACGGTGCCAGCAACCGGGCCAGGGTGGTGAGCACGTTGAACAGGGTGTCGTAAGCATCCTGCTTGTCGTCGGCCGACGACGGCCGGGCGGGGGCCCAGAACCGGTCGCGGCTGCGGCGGATGTACCAGTTGTTGAGGGAGTCGATGAACC
Source organism: bacterium (assembly GCA_028820035.1). GTDB lineage: Bacteria > Actinomycetota > Acidimicrobiia > Acidimicrobiales > Bin134 > Poriferisocius. The sequence continues at coordinate 9,554 of JAPPKI010000116.1, forward strand.
CCTCCAACTCGGCAGCGGCACCGGGCAGGTCGTAGGCGTCCATGCGCTTGGTAACCGCCTCGGTCAACTGGCGGGTCTTGGCCAGGATGTAGCGGTCCAAGAGCTCCTCGGAGTTGGCCCGGGGTTTGGCCTGGATGCCGTCGGCGTTGGCGTAGAGGGCGAAGAAGTAATAGGCGTTCCAGATGGGGATGATCACCTGGCGCAGCACGTCGTCGATCCCCGAGTCGTCCAAGCGGAGATCACCACCCCGCACGATGGGTGAGCCCATCAGGTACCAGCGCAGCGCATCGGCCCCTTTGGTGGCGAAGATCTCCTCCGGCTCGGTGTAGTTCCTCAGCTTCTTGGACAGCTTCCGCCCCTTGGCGTCGAGCAGGATGCCGTGGCAGATCACGTTGTTGAACGCAGGCCGGTCGAAGAGAGCGGAGGCCAGCACATGGAGGGTGTAGAACCAGCCCCGGGTCTGGTTGATGTACTCCACGATGAAGTCGGCTGGGAAGTGGTGCTCGAACCACTCCTTGTTCTCGAACGGGTAGTGAACCTGGGCGAAGGGCATCGACCCCGACTCGAACCAGCAGTCCAGCACCTCAGGCACCCGACGCATGGTGGACTGCCCGGTGGGATCGTCGGGATTGGGCCGGGCGAGCTCGTCGATGAACGGGCGGTGCAGGTCCGCAGGGCGCACCCCGAAGTCCCGCTCGATCTCATCCAGGCTGCCGTAGACGTCGACTCGGGGATAGTCGGGATCGTCGCTGCGCCACACGGGGATGGGGGAGCCCCAGAACCGGTTCCGGCTGATCGACCAGTCGCGAGCCCCCTCCAGCCAGGTGCCGAACCGGCCGTCGCGCACATGGCCGGGCACCCAGTTGATCTGCTGGTTCAGCTCCAGCATCTGCTGGCGGATCTCGGTGACCCGCACGAACCACGAGCTGAGCGCCCGGTAGATGATGGGCTCGTCGGTGCGCCAGCAGTGGGGGTAGTTATGCTCGTAAGTGGCGTGGCGCAGGATCCGCCCCTGCTCCTTGAGCTGGGCGATGATGCCGCTGTTGGCCTCGAACACGTTCACCCCTGGCCAATCGGTCACCTCCTCGGTGAAGCGGCCCTGATCATCTACCGGCACCACCACGGGCACACCGTTGGCCTCGGCTACCAGCTGGTCGTCCTCGCCGAAGCCGGGGGCGGCGTGGACAACGCCGGTTCCCTCGGAGGTGTCCACGAAGTCGGCGTCCACCACCTGAAACGCGCCGTCGTCGGCCAAGGGGGCGAAGTAGTCGAATAATGGCTGGTAGCGCCGGCCGACCAACTCGGCGCCGGCCACCGTGCCCACCACCCGGCCTTGTCCCAGCTCAGCCTCGTAGGCCGCCAGTGTTTCTGCTGCCAACACCACGTGGCCTCCGTCGTGCTCCACGATGGCGTATTCGATCTCCGGTCCCACCACCAGCATCAGGTTGGACGGCAGGGTCCACGGGGTGGTTGTCCAGGCCAGCATGCGCAGCGGCCCCGGATCGCCGGACTCGGGCCGCAGATCGAAGGCCACGGTGATGGCAGGGTCTTGGCGGGGCCGGGTGGCATCGTCCAAGCGGATCTCAAAGTTGGACAGCGGGGTCTCGGCCGCCCACGAATAGGGCATCACCCGATAGGCCTCATAAACGAGGCCCTTGTCCCACAGCGTCTTGAACGCCCACATGACCGATTCCATGTAGGGAAGGTCCATGGTCTTGTAGTCGTTCTTGAAGTCCACCCAGCGGGCTTGGCGGGTAACGGTGGTTTCCCACTCCTGGGTGTAGCGCTGCACCGATTGGCGGCAGTAGTCGTTGAACTGGTCGACGCCGTAGGCGGTAATGGCCGCTCGACCGGAAACTGAGAGCTCTTTCTCGGCCTCCATCTCGGCGGGCAGTCCATGGCAATCCCATCCGAAACGGCGCTCCACCCGGCGACCCCGCATGGTGTGGTAGCGGGGGATCACGTCTTTCACGTAGCCGGTGAGAAGGTGGCCGTGGTGGGGGAGTCCGTTGGCAAATGGAGGACCGTCGTAGAACACGTATTCGTTGTCGCCCTGGTCGCCCGCAGGCCGTCGCTCTACTGATCGGACAAAGGTTTCATCGGTGTCCCACGATTCCAGAACCCGGCGTTCGATATCGGGG
>JAPPKI010000103.1 GCA_028820035.1 bacterium
CGGTTCGCCCACGTACCGAACCGAACCTTGGGCCAGAACGGTTTGGCGATAAGGCTACAGCTCGTCGTATCCGATCTGGCGGAAATCGATCGGCGGGAGGTCGGCCAGGTCTTCGCCAGTCCAGACGCCGACAACGCCATCGGCCTGAAGTGCATCGGAGATATCGATGTCGACGATCTCCCCGCACGCCACTTCCGATCGAACCACCCGTAGATGGGCCTCGTTGGGAAAAGAGATGTCGGCGACAAACCGGGCATCACCGCGCAACAGCGGCTCGTCTTCCAAGCGGCGGACTGACTCGCCGATTTTTCCCTGTCGGCGGCTTCCTGGTCTCAAAGTCACGATTGGTCGCGAATGCTGCGCACGGCCTCGATAATCGTCTGGTATCCGGTGCAGCGGCAGAGGTTGGAAGAAAGGGCCTCGCGCAGCTGATCGTCGTCAATGTCGGGCTGTCGGTCGAGAACGCCTTGGGCCAACATCAAGAACCCCGGGGTGCAGAAGCCGCATTGAAGACCGTGATGAACCGAGAAGGCCTCCTGAAGCGGGTGCAATGCTTGATCGTTGCCGGCAAGACCCTCCACGGTGGCAATCTCACAGTCTTGGGCTTGCACCGCGAACATGAGGCAGGAGCGAACCGGTTCTCCGTCCACCAGAACGGTGCAGGCCCCACACACTCCCTGCTCGCACCCCAGGTGGGTTCCGGTCAAACCGCAGTCCTCGCGGAGTGTGTCGGCAAGGGTCCGCCGCGGTTCCACCTGGACGTGATACTGCTCGCCGTTCACATTCAGCATAAGCGGCCTTCGTTCCAAGCTCATCGGACTGCTTCTTCATGGGTACGGATAAGGGCCCGGACCCGCTCGGGCGTGGCTGGCATCTCGTTGACAGCCAGGTCCAAGTGGGACAGCGCATCGGAAATCGCGTTGAGCACTGCGGCCGGTGCTCCGATGGTCCCGCCCTCCCCCAGTCCCTTGGCCCCGGTGATGGTCGCATCGGTGATCGTCTCAAGGTGCCGAATCTCGATATCGGGAATCTCAGCCGCGGTGGGCGGCAGATAGTCCATAAGCGTCGAAGTCAATATGTTCCCATCGTCGTCGTAAACGACCTCTTCGAACAGCGCGTTGGCAATTCCCTGTGTCACACCACCACGGACCTGGCCGTCAACGATCATCGGGTTGATCAGTCGGCCGGCGTCCTCAACGACGACAAACCGAGTCACTGTGGTGGCTCCTGTCTCGGGGTCGACCTCCACCTCGGCAATGTGGCATGCATTCGAAAACGTGCCCGCCGGATCGTAGGAGCCCTCCACCGCCAGGCCAGACGGTGTGCCGGGCTCGAGGCGTTCGGTGTGGTGGTGTGCGATCCGCGCCAACTCCGCGATTGGAATCCCGACATCAGTTCCAGCCACGACCGCTCGACCGGCAGCAAAAACGATGTCGTCGGCGTTGGCTTCAAGCACTGCCCCAGCCACCTGCGCTAGGCGATCCCGCAAATGGCCCGCAGCAATGTGGACGGCACCACCGGCTATGACCATGGAGCGACTGGCAAAGGTCCCCCAGCCATAAGGCGTGCGGTCGGTGTCGCCGTGAACAATCCGGATCTGGGATGCGTCGATGGCCAGCTGGTCGGCAATCACCTGCGCCAAGGTGGTCTTGAGACCTTGCCCGTGCGGCGAGGCGCCGATAGCCGCTTCTACGTAACCGGATGGGTCCATGGTCATGGTGACCGTCTCATACCCGAGGGTGACCCCCATGGCCCGAGTGGCGAACACGAGCGTCCCATATCCCGTCCGCTCGGCGAACGTGGAAATCCCGACCCCCAGCAAAGGGCCGTCCTTCGTGCGGGACTCGGCCTGCCGGTTGCGAAATTCTTCGAGATCGAAGTACTCGACAGCTGCGTCGAGCGATTCGACGTAGGTACCGGCATCATGCACCACACCGGTCACCGAAGTATACGGAAAGTCGGTCACCAAGTTCCGGCGACGGATCTCCACCGGATCCATTTGCAAGTGACGGGCCGCGGTGTCCATCAGCCGCTCGAGCGACGCGGTGATTACCGGGCGGGAAACGCCACGGTACGGCGCGACCGGACAGGTGAAACTGCTCTCGCCCCGCGTTCGAACGCGGTAGTTTCCCACCTTGTAAGGGCCGGACATCTCGCCCATTGCCATGAGGGGTTCCACCCCCCACGTCACCGGATAGCACGACCACGCTCCCACGTCGCAGGAGATTTCGGCGTCGATCGCCAGCAGGTCTCCATCGGCACTGAAACCGCCCTTGACTCGATAGACCTGATCCCGGCTGTGCCACGACGCGGTGAGGTTCTCTGAACGATCTTCGATCCAGGCCACGCTCCCCCGCCGTTGCAAGGCCAGCCATGCCACCACGACATCTTCACGGGCCAGCGGAAGCTTCTGGCCAAATCCGCCGCCGACATCGGGGGCGACGACCTGGATGTCAGCCTCGGGGATGCGAAGAAGATCGGCGACGGCGGTGCGGACAATGTGCGGAGCCTGCGTGGATGCATGGATTGCTAGACGTCCGGTTCGCCGGTCGAACTCGCTGGTGGCTCCCCGCGTCTCGAGGGGCAGGGCAGCTTGTCGATGAGATGTGAGCACAACTTCGACGAGATGATCCGCATGGTCGAGGGCCTCTTCGATGTCCTCGGTGGCAAACTGCGCCTCAATGACCGCATTGGTATCGCCATTGCCAGGGTGGACCAGTGCTTCGTCGTCAGGATCCAACTCCACAATGACCTGCTCGGCTAAGTCTTCGGCCTCTTCCGGCGATCGACCCACCACAACAGCAATGGGCTCGCCTACATAACGCACTCGGTCGCGGGCCAGCAGAGGTTGGCGAACATTCACAAAATCCGGCCGGTGAATAACAGCCTCGATCTCGCCAAGGCCAGCTGCGTCCAGATCGGCTGCCGTGTAACAGGGTCCGTCGATGGATCGGATCACTCCGGTGGGTGACGTACTGCGGATGAACCGCGCTGTCTCCATCCCGATCGCCACATCGCCGACATAGCGACCGTCACCGCGAACGAGGGCGGGATCCTCGACACGACGAATTGAACGCCCAACCCAGGGGTCGGCCAGAGTCACGAAAGCGCTCGCCGGGTCAGCGCCCGCACAAGATCGCGCCGATATTCGGCCGAACCGTGGATGTCGCCGCGGGGATCGACTTCTCCGCCAGCAACCTCGGACGCTTCATCGATGGCGTCGGGACCTAGTGGCTGGCCAACCAACGCCGCCTCCGCTTGGGACAATCGAACGGGTATAGCACCCACCCCCGCTGCGCCGATCCGGGCCTCGGCGATCCGGCTATCCTCGACCCTGACCGCGCTGGCCACTGCAACAACCGCAAAGTCGCCAGCCCGGCGGCTGAACTCGGAGAACCCGGTCTTCCAGCCGGAGTCCAACTTGGGCAAGCGAACCTGGGTAAGCAGTTCATCGTCGGCAATGGAAGTGATGAATGCCGACTGGAATAGGTCGGCGGCCGCGATCACCCGTTCTCCGCGGGTGGATGCGACAACAGCATCAGCATTCAGCGTTTGAGCCAAGAGGCACCACTCCGCGGCGGGATCGGCATGGGCGATGGAGCCGCCGAACGTGCCCCGCAAGCGGATAGGGAGATGGCCGACGTGTCTTGCCGCATCGGCCAGCATCGAACCCAGCGGACCGTCAACCGCAGGGTGCTCCAGTTCGATGTGACGCACCCGGGTTCCAATCGTGACTGTCTCGTTGTTCACAGTCACCTGATCGAGGTCGGGAACCACTCCGATGTCGACAATGACTTCCGGCCGAGCCAGACGGAAGTTCATCATCGGGACCAAACTCTGCCCGCCAGCCAGGATCTTGGCCTCGTCGCCGTGCTCAGCTAGAAGATCCAGGACTCCGGCTACATCACGGGGTCGCTCGTAGTGGAATGCTGCTGGCTTCACAACACAGAGCCGCCATACGACAGACCGTAGACATCGGTGCGCCGGTCATCTCGAGGCCGGATCAGCGTTCCTCGGGCCTCGGCCCGCTGCACGTCGCCGAGGTCGATGGTCACAACGCATAATTCATCCTCGGACCACGGCAGCGGACCAGCGACCACATCGCCAAAGCTGTCGACCACGATGGACGACCCTAGAAAGTCAAATCCCGGAAAAGCTCCCACCTGGCTCGCACAGGCGATGAAGACCTGGCTCAGCTTCGCTTGCAACTTGGCACCTTGGGCCTGGGTAGAGAGGCCATCGGCGTTCCATCGCGCGGTGTCAAAGCCAGTGATCCAAGCTGTGGGTACGCAGATGAGCTCGGCACCCGACAGGGCCAGCACCCGGACTACCTCGACAAATCGCAGGTCATAGCAAATGCACATCCCCAATCGCCCCACTGGCGTATCGACGACGGGAAGGCCACGGTCACCCGGAGTGAAGGACAATTTCTCCTCGGCGAACAGGTGCAGCTTGCGGTAATGGCCGATGACCCCGGTTCGATCGACCACGACGGCGGTGTTGTAGAACGATTCGCCGTCGCGTTCGCAGAGCCCGCCAACAATGAGTCCCGAGTGATCGGCCGCGACCGCAGTCCAGGCATCGACGGTCGGCCCTGCCAGGGGCTCCGCCGTTCGGGCGACATCCTCCGGATTGACCGTGTACCAGGGCACAGCCAACTCAGGGAGAACGACCAATTGGGCCCCTTGGTCGAAGAGCAGCTTCGCGGCTTCGGACGTCGCAGTTCGATTGGCACCTGCATCACCCGGCGGGCACCCCATCTGGGCCAACCCTATGGTGACCGGCCGCGTCACAGGGCGCCGCACAGTTTGAGCAAATATCTGTCAGGGGGGCATGGCCCGCCCACGCTCACGATCCGGCTGCCGCGGTCAGCCCGAACGGCGTGCTTCACGCCAACCGGCACGTGGACCGTGTCGCCGGCCTCGAATTCGAGCACACAATCGTTGTCGAGGTCAGCGACTGAACCGCGACCCTCGAGAATGAAGATTGTGTCTTCCGATTCGGAATGAGCATGGGGAACGTTCTCCTCATCGGGCTCGAGCACGACATAGTTCATGTTCGCCATCTCAGAGCCCACCCCTGGCCAAACCACGAGGCGGGCGTCCTTGGAGATCAATGGCATGTAGTGGGCAGGTTCGTCTCGATGGAATTGCTTAATCGCCATAATTCAGTCTCCTAGATGCTTGTAGAGCTCGGGATCCGGAGGACAGGGCCCGCCTACGAGGACAGCCCCTTCCTGTCCCGCGGTGAACTGGTAGTTCGTTCCCGGCTCGATGAGGAACATGGATCCGGTAATTGCGTCGTAAGTCTCGTCGGTATCGAGATCCACCATGGTGCCGGAACCTGCTGAGACGTGGTACACGCATTCCGAGCCATGGCTCATATCTACGGTGCGCCCACCGGGGTCGAGGTTGATGAGGTGCAAGGATCGCTGCTGCGCACCCGAGCCAGGCCATACCACGGCGCGAGACGATCCACCAGTCTCAACGACCGGCAACACCGGCCCGGGCGCTGAGCCTCGGACTACTTGCACCTGTTCACGCCGGATGTCTTCGATGGGCCGAACGGTACCACGTACCCTGGAAATGCCGTCTCCGATGGCTGAGCATTTTGAGCGCAGTGCCAGAGTCGCGGCTAGTCTCCCGCCTACTGACAGCGGAGGGGGTTGGTGAGCCAAGCCGACGAAATTGAGCAACCGGCGCGACCTTGGTGGAGGCTGTCCACCGGCTCAGAGCTGCCTGCCTATGTCAACACGATCTATTCGCTGATCCTCACTCTCGTCCTCATCGCCGCGCTGATCCTGGCCATCGGGGCCAATCCATGGGAGGCAGCCAAGGCAATCGTCGAAGGGTCGCTCATCGAGCCGTTCTTCCTCGGGCAGACCCTCATGATCGGCTCCATCCTGGCGCTCACCGGACTGGCTGCGGCCTTGCCGTTTACGTCGAGACTCTGGAACATCGGTGGCGAAGGGCAGATGTTCGCTGGCGCAATCGCAGCGGTATTCCTGGGTATCGAGTTGCCGGCAGGCACCCCGAGGGCGCTGTTCATCCTTATAGTCATCCTGGGCTCGTTTGTCGGAGGGGCGATTTGGGGTCTTATCCCCGGCGCTCTCAAGGCCTTCTACGGTGCCAGCGAGATCGTTACGACGCTGATGTTGAGCTTCGTCGCCGTGTTCATCGCCAACTACATAATTTCCGAAGTCTGGCCCGACCCCTTCAGCCAGAAAACTGTTTCGATAGCCGAGAACGCGAAATTCCCGGTGATCTGGAAGGACGCGACTGTCGACATCAGCGTGGTCATCGCCGTGTTGGCGGCGGCCTTGGCCTGGCTGCTGATGGCTAAGACATCGCTCGGCTTCTCCATTCGAGCCATTGGGGCCAACGTCAACACCGCTCGGTTGGCCGGGGTTCGCACCAAGCAGGTCACACTGCTCACCTTCATGGTCGCGGGCGGATTTGCCGGGTTGGCTGGCGGAGTTGCTGTCGCCGGAATCTTCGACGACCTCGACATCAACTTTTCCAGCAACTATGGCTTCATCGGAATCGCCGTGGCGTTGTTGGCCCGGCTGAGGCCCCCTCTGATCATTCCAGCTGCCTTCCTGTTCGCCATGCTGCGGGTGGGAAGCAACAGCCTGCAAGCGTCGGCGGACATATCACCCTCACTGGGCGACATCATCGTCGCCGTCTTCGTGATCTTGTTGATGGTCACTGGAGTCATCCGATTCCGTTACGCCCAAAACGTGAGCGACTGATGCCAACCGAAGCAGTCGTTATCGCCTTTTTCGCCACTGGCTTGCAACTGATGGTGCCGATATTGCTGGCTGCGCTGGGTGAGACCATTTCGGAGCGCAGCGGGGTGCTGAATGTGGGCATCGAGGGATCCATGCTGATCGGTGCCCTCATCACCGCTCTGGTCGGAATCAATACCGAGAGCGTCACCCTCGCACTGGTCCTGGGCTGGGTAACCGGGATGGGCGCCGGGGTGGTCTTGGCGTTCCTCTACGTATACCGGGGCACGGATCAGATCGTGACCGGCCTTCTGTTCAATATCTTCGCGCTCGGTCTCACCGGGCTGTTGGACGACCGTTTCGTCGGCGGCCAGATCGGCCCAACCCTTTCACCCTTGGACGTTCCCCTTCTCGGCGATATTCCCAAGGTCGGAGACGTGCTCAACGGACAGGACGCCATGTTCTGGATCACTCTGGCCATTGTTGTCCTCGCCTTCTACCTGATATATCGCACTTGGTGGGGCTTGTACGCCCGGGCCGCAGGCGAGCGACCTCATGCCACCGAGTCCGGCGGTCTCGACGTTCAGCGCTTGCGCTATCCGGCGGTGATCCTGGGCAACGGCTTGGCGGCGCTCGGTGGAGGCGCCCTGGTCATGTCATCGGCGGGCGGCTTTGTGCCGGGCATGACCGAAGGCCGCGGCTTCATCGCCCTCGGCGTGGTGGTGGTTGCCCGCTGGAACCCGTTCTGGGCCCTCGCCGTATCGGCATTGTTCGGTCTCAGCCAGGCCCTCCAATTTGTGGCTGGCCGGGTGGATCTGACCGAAGGCGTTCCCAGCCAAGTCTGGCTGGCCTTGCCCTATGTGGCGACCGTACTCGCCGTGTTGCTGTCGCGAGGCAGCCGGTATCCGGCGGCGGTGGGTATTCCGTGGCGCCGTGAGGCAGCTGGCCGGGCTTGACCTCGCTGGCGCACTCGCCGAATGCCCTCTACATTGGTTATGAGGCCGAACGGGTCTAAGTCCTAGGGGGGGATATGTCAATCCATCGACCACTGAAACTACTAGCCATCTTTTTCGCGCTCGCGCTGGTCGTCGCCGCTTGCGGAAATGACGACGATGACGAGCCCGCGGCTCCTGCGCCAGAGCCGGCCGCAACGGAGGTTCCTGCGCCAGAGCCGGCCGCGACAGAGGCCCCCGCGCCAGAGCCGGAGCCGGAGGAGATGGAGCCGTTCCGCGTCGCGTTCTTCTACCCGGGCACCAACGACGACATCAGCTGGTCAAACGCATGGTGGGATGGCGCTCAGGCGGCAGCCGCCAATATTCCGAATCTCGAGCTTGAATTCGTCGAGCTGCTCAATGAGCCGGATGCCTATGTCCAGCAAGGTTCCGCATTCGCCGACCAGGGCTACGACTTCCTTCTGTTCGCCCATGGCGCCATGGTCGATCCTTCCATTCAAGTAGCAACCAACTTCCCTGACACTCAGATATGCATGGCGCCCCACCATCCCGCGCCGGACGCACCGCCGATTCCCGACAACATGTGCTGGGTGGAGGTCGATCAGCACAACGCCAACTTCTTGACCGGTGTCATTGCCGCACTGGCCACCGAGACCGGCACAATCGGATCCCTCAACGGTTTCGAGTTCCCGGCGCTGACCCGTCAGCCCGAGGCCTTCCACCTCGGCGCTCGGTGCGTGAATCCCGATATCGGCTTCGAGCAGGAGTACATCAACACCTGGGTCGACACCGCGGTGGCCAAGGCAGCCGCGCAGTCCCTCATCGCCAGCGGCGCCGATGTGATCCTCTCGGCTACTGACCAAGCGGTGCTGGGCATAATCGATGCCGCCCAAGAGGCGGACTCCCAGGTTTGGGTGGTGCCGTCGTACTACGACAGCTTCGATATTGCCCCCGACGTCGTGCTCACTTCGGCGGTTCACGGACTGGCCGATGCCGGCCAAGCAATGATCGAGCGGGCCTATGCCGGCGAGATCGGTCCGGGGTCTTACCATCAGTTCGACGTAACGAACACCGCCGGCATCATCGCCGCGCCGCTGTATGACAACGCCGATGTGCTCTCCGATGAAGACTGGGCGATCTTTGAAGACATTGATGCCAAGGTCCGCACCGGCGAGATCAGGATCCCCGACGAGACTGCTGGAGATCCCACCATCGGTGCCGCGGGTTCGGCTGCGGACATCGACGTAACTGCTCTCGGCTGCACGCCAAGCTAACCAGTCGACGGTCTTGAGCTATGGGCTTGCCCGGGGGCATGGAACTGCGGTTCCCGCCCCCGGGCGAGTTCTATGGCAGTGCTTTGGCCTATTGCTGCCGCGACCCCGCGCCAGAATGAGAAACAACCAGAAATGAACAGGAGAGGACATCATGGCTGAGAACGATCGCGTTGCCGTTTGGGGCGGTGAACCCAAACCCCTTATGCCATACAGCCCTGCGATCAAGGCCGGCGGCTGGGTATTCGTAGCTGGCCAGCTGGCGTCGGACTTCGTGACCGGCCTTGCGCCGGAGGCCGGCGGCGACGGCCGAAACTCCAACGGGTACGACGCCCTCGAGCTTCAATCTCGATTCGTCTTGGAGAATCTCCAGCTGACGCTGGAAGCGGCGGGCTGCGACATTTCCTCCGACATCGTCCGGATTTACCAGTGGTTCTCGTCTCCCCATCCCACCATCGATGAATTCTGGGAGGGGAACTCCTGGCCGAAGATCAGCATCACCCCGTATCTGCGGACACGCGACGAGTTCGTCCATCCGCCGCGGCCAGCATCGACGGGAATGGGCATCCGCGAGACGGGGCTCCTCGTGAACAAGACCATTCTCGAAGTCGACATGATCGCCATCCCTGGCGGCGGCAGCGAGGGCTTCGAAGTCCCTGAAGGCGTCCCATCGCCGCTGGCTGGCTATTCGCCGGCTATTCGACGAGGCGACTGGATCTTCTGCGCCGGTGAGATCCCCGTCGACTGGATGGGCGACTACATGCAGGACAAGGACATGGGCACCCCCAGCGGCATCGCCCCTGAGGCGCGCGTGAACCCGTACTATTGGTACGGATCGGAGATCGAGAGCCAGACCGAATACGTCCTTCAAAAGCTGGAGAAGATCGTCCAGGCGGCCGGCGGTTCGATCCAGAACACCGTGAAGGCCACGGTGTATCTGGCCAGCCCGGGCGACTTCGCGGGCATGGAACGGGTTTGGAAGCAGTGGTTCCCCGAGAACCCTCCGGCCCGCGTGGTTATCCCCTACATGGGGCTGGGCGGCAAGGGCAGCCGCATCGAGATCGCCCTTAAGGTCTTGGCCGACGATGCCTCGATCGAAATAGAGACGATCGAGACCTCCGATGCCGTTCAGCCGCCGTGGCACGAGCCTCAGGCAGTCAAAGCCGGCGATTTCCTGTTCTTCAGCACTGCCATTGCCTACGACGAACTCGGCAACCTGCCTGCTTCGGTCCAGCGTCATCCGGAGTTCCCGTGGTACGGGCAGCCCCCCAAGCTCCAAATGGCCTACATCATGGACAACGTCTCAGCCATCTGCGAGGCCGCCGGCACCAGCGTGGAGAACATCGTGAGGCGCCAGTGCTTCCACGATGACTTCACCCACTTCCAGCAGTCGATTGAGCAGTGGGCCAGCTACTTCCCCGGTGACCGGCCCGCGTCAACAACGCTGGAGATCGGCGGACCGCTCCAGGTACCCGGCGCCCAGTTCCTCATGGACCTGATCGCCTACGTACCCCCCAGCTGAGCTCCAACTAATTGAGCATCCTCGGCAATTCCGTCCTACGCGTCGAGGATGACGGCCTGCTGACAGGCAGTAGCCCGTTCACGGCCGACCTCATCACCAGCGACACGCTTCACGCCAGCTTCATACGCTCCCCCGTCGCCCACGGCAACCTCGTGAGCGTGACCAGCGACCACGACCTTCACACTGCCGCGTCGCTGGGGCTGCCCAAACTCGTGCCGTGGCCGCCGACTCCCGACCGCTACGCCCGCGATCTGCTGGTGGTGGACAGGGTCCGTTATGTCGGGGACCCGATCGCCGCCGTCACCGGCAAGAACGCGGGGGAAGCCGAGGACCTCGCCGGTGACGTGGACGTGGAAATCGAACCACTCTCCGCCGTGGTCTCGGCCCAGGAAAGCAGCGAAGTGGCGTTCGAGGTGGAGCCGCTAGTGGACCCCTCTGCACTGGAGGACGCCGAAGTCGTCGTCGAGGCGACATTTGTCAACCAAAAGCTGGCTCCAGTTCCCCTGGAGACGAACAGCATCCTGGTTGTGCCGGACGACGACGGCGCCGGCCTGTGCATCTGGGTCTCCACGCAGTTTCCGTGGGACAACCAGGCATCGATTGCCGCTGCGCTGAATCTCGAACCGGACCGCGTCCGAGTGATCGCCCCAGCAGTGGGGGGAGGATTCGGGGCCAAAGGCCACACCTATCCTGAGCACATCGTGGTGGCGGCCATCGCGCACCGAACCGGCCAGCCGGTGGCTTGGCAGGAGACTCGGTCCGAGAATCTGCTCAACATGACCCCGGGGCGAGGCCAGACTCAGAAGGTGGCGCTAGGCGCCAAACACGACGGAGCGATCACCGGCCTCCGGGTCGAAGTCATTGCCGACGCCGGGGCCTATCCCCACGTTGGTGCCTGGCTCCCCAACTACACCCGACTCATGTGTACGGGGACATATCGCATCCCCCGGATTGACTTCAGGGCTCGGAGCATGGTGACTAATACGGCTCCTGTTGGCGCGTATCGAGGAGCGGGGAGGCCCGAGGCCACCGCCTTCCTCGAGCGGTCGATGGACCTGCTGGCTCGCGAGGTCGACATCGATCCAGTGGAGATCCGTCGGCGCAACCTTCTCAAACGCCACAACACCGACCACATCACGCCCAGCGGCGCGGTGTACGAC
>JAPPKI010000443.1 GCA_028820035.1 bacterium
GCGGCTCAGGGTTCGGCCTGGGGGTTTATCGAAATTGACAGGGCGCTGAGGCAAGCCCATTTGGCCAATGAGCCACCATGGACTGCTCTCAAGAAGCTGGCTCAAGAACTTGGTTCGACGGAACTCGAGGAACTGGCCGCATGGCTGATGTTGGCCGGCACTTCCGGATCTCGGGTGCGATCGTCCTTGCATGTCAAAGCCCGAGGCTTGCGAGAGCGGGCCCTGAACGAGGCTGAGACTGAAGCCCAGCAGACCACCGAGCGCATGTCGCTCCCGGTTGTTCTGATGTTCTCGGCATTCCTGGGACTCATCGGCTACCCGGCAATTGTCGCGATTCTGAGCACGTGAATGCTCCAGCACGACATGACTCCAAAGTGCCAGCTTATCGGCGGCTTGAACCGCCCCTATCGAGACCTCACCGGAGATGACATTGAGATTGTCCATCAAGTTTTGTCAATTTGTCGCCGCAGCACTGTCCGGACTCCAACAGCGAGTCCACCGGGCGTGGCAAAGCGAGCGCGGAGACGTGACCTCGACAGTGATCATCATCGCGGTCTTGGTAGCCGCGGCCATTGCCGCTGGGGTGGTCATCACCACCTTTATCTCCGACCAGACCAGCAAGATCAGTTGATCAAGCAGGGCAAGGCCAACCAAGGAACCGAGGGCGAGCGTGGCGAGGTGACAACCACTGTCCTCGTGATTCCCATTGCCATGCTCACAGTTCTTCTGATTGTTCAAGCAGCCCTGGTCTCCCATGCCCAAGCCATCGTCGACGCAGCCGCCCAAGACGGCGCCCAAGCCGGCCAGGGAGCATCGGGGAACGAGGATGTGGCCCGAGCCGCTGCTCAGTCCACCATCGGAACGTATGCCGAAAACCTATTGTCGAACGTCCACATCTCTTCTCACACCAGTCGTTCGCAGCTCTCGGTGACCGTAGAGGCCACGGTGAAGTCGCTGATCCCTGGATACAGGCCAACAATCTCTTCTACTGCCGCAGGTTCGCGCGAAGTCTTCATTCCCGTGAATCAAAGATGAATCCCTGTCGCCGGTGGTGTAACCGGCTCGGCAATAGCCAGGAGCGAGGCAGCAGCGTGGTCGGACTGACGATTCTCACCCCGTTAATGGCCATGCTCTTGCTCTTCGTCGTGGCTGCCGGTCGAGTCGGTGTGGTCGAAAGCAAGTTGACAACCGCGGCCCGCAATGCGGCCCGGGCAGCAACACAATCCCAGTCTCCATCAACGGCTCAGATGGCAGCAGTCACAACGGCAGAATCCACCCTGAACCAGTTGGATATTGGCTGCCACAGAGGACCCCAAGTTCGTGTCCGGGAGATGAATCTTGGGCCAGGCGGCAAGGTTCATCTCCAGGTGTCTTGCGCGGTGCGATTGTCCGACCTGACTCTGCTCAAAATCCCCGGCACCCGCACGGTTGTCGCTGAGTTCACCTCTGTGGTGGATCACTATCGAAGCGGAGTCTCGTAGTTGTGTACTGGCGTACTTCTCAATGGTGGCCTGGTTCTTCCCAACGGCGGAGACGTTGTCGAAGCCAGACCTGGGCTGGGACGTCGGGATGTCATCAAAGAGGCCAAGTCAGCGTGTTCTTCGTTGTCTTAGCCGTCGCGCTGGTCATGCTCGGCGGTCTGGCGTACGACGGTGCCCAGATCCTGAACGCCAAGCGAACCGCTTCAGGATTGGCCCTGGAGGCAGCCAGAGCTGGTGCCCAGGCAATCTCAAGTGAGTCGATTTACCAAGAACCTGGGAACGTGTCCGTTGACCCGACGTTAGCTCAAGTCGCCGCCGCCGAATACTTAGGCCAGCACAAGAAGTGGTCGCTTTCGGTCCAGGGCGACACGGTTTCGACAACAGTCTGGTTCACCCAGCCTCTTCTGATCCTCTCAATACTCGGCCTTGATTCACGCCAAGTGGCCGGCTCGGCCACCGCCCGAGCGGTCCGAGGCGTACAGACAGGAGATGACCTATGAATCTGAATAGAGAATTCCGTCAGGAGCTTGTGCGCGGCTTGGGCTCTGCCACATTGCTGGCCGGCCTGCTGCTAGGGATTCCGATACTTCTCATCGCCGGAGTGGGTTGGCCATTGCCCAGAGGGTTGCCATCAGGTTCAGACGCATTGGCCGCCATCAAGACAGGTGCCATTCCCGCATCCCTGATCTTGAATTTGATCTCAGTCGTCGTGTGGGTTTTGTGGCTTCAATTGCTGGCTGGACTAGGAGTCGAGGTTTGGGCCCACTTTCATGGTCGAGTTGCCCCTCGAGTTGTTCTGGTGCCCTCGTTTGTCCAGCGCTTATCCGCTCGTCTTTTGGGAACAGCTCTGTTCGTTGCATTCTCAGTTCAGAATCCCGGAACCGCCATAGCCGCCAACCAGGACCTCCTTGCCCCTACAACAATCGAGTTAGACGTTGACTCCCTCGATGCGCAAAGTGATGCCCCGATCGCTCACAGCAGTGACAACCCCCACAGCATTGAGCCCTTTGACACGGAACCATTTGTTCACACCGTGGAACGACGCGACAGCCTACAGATGCTGGCTGAACAGTACTTGGGCGATCCAGACAGATGGACTGAGGTGTTCGTGCTCAATCATGGACAGGCGCAAGCAGATGGTGGCTCGCTTACCGATCCAACCCGACTACAACCAGGGTGGGAGCTTGTCCTCCCCACTGACGCCCGCCCTCCCGCTTCAGGTGAGTACAGCGCCTCAGATGACACACCACTACTTGGCAAGCCTTTCGTTGAATCTGACGACCTGCTGATCACGGTGCAGAGCGGAGACACGCTGTGGAACCTGGCGGATCACCATCTCGACGACCCCGACAGATGGGTTGACATCTACGAGTCCAACCAGAACATCATCCAAGACCCCAACGTGATCTTGCCCGGATGGCAGCTTCAAATACCCGACCATGATCCTGAGCTAACCATTGTTGAACTTTCTGTCCAATCACCGTCCGAACCAGCCGACCACTCCACTGTGGCAACCCAACCACCACCCCAGCCAGCCGATCATTACGTCCCGGTAGGCCAGCCATCAGCGGACCCGGCCGACCTCCCAGCCCGGGCAATTGCTTACACCACTGCCAGGGCGACCGTGACCACCAACGTCCCATCGAACAGACCCGACGGACAATCTGCTTCCAGCAAGCAGTTGATATTCACACTAGGAGGTCTGGGAGTGTTCGCTAGCAGCCTTGGCTGGGTGCTGGCCCGGCTCCGCAGGACTCAGCGTCGCCGACTGCCGAACGGTCGCATGCCCCTTCCACCTTCTCAGAAGGCCGTCCAACTAGATCAGCAATTGCAAGCCGCATCCGATCCCAACCGCGCTCTCTTCTTGGATGCCGCCTTACGGGTCATGTCTTCCCGGTTGGCAGGCGATCCGCCGCCCGAGGTCATCGGGGTAACCCTGGATGTGGACAGTGTTTCAATCCACCTCAACTCTCCTTCCGCCGCGCCCCCCGGATTCCACACCAGCACGGACAGCAAGACTTGGACGCATTCGAAGGACGTAGTGCTGGAACCGCTTCTCGCTGAAGCCGACGGTGTACCGGCACCGCTCCCCACCCTGGCCACCTTTGGCAAGAGTGATGGCAAGGAATGCTTATTGAACCTTGAACATCTAGTGGCGGTGAGCCTGGAAGGAGATTCAAGAGCGATCATCGATCTGTGCGCCGCTATAGCCATCCAACTGGCCAGTAGTCATTTGGCCGATGACCTCACGGTCATCTGTGTGGGCTTCGGTCAAGAGCTGGCAGTGTTCGAGCGGGTCGAATACGTCCCGGATGTGGCCTCAGCCATCGAGCGAATCAGGCATCAACAGCGTCAGAACCAAGCCTTGTTTGGACATCATTCGCTTCCTTTCAACAGCAGATTCGGAAGCAGCGGTGACTATTGGCACCCCCTGGTGACCTTGGTTCCCCACCGTCAAGAGACACTTGGCCTTCTCGAATTATGTGGTTCATCGGTATGTGTTGTTGCTCACGGACTCGAAGGAGCACCTTGGGTAGCCCAATTCGATGAGGATGGTCTGCTGTTGCAGCCAATCGGCCTTCGGCTAGAAGCTCACGGCCTGCCTGATTCTGACGTCACCGCCTTTGCCGAATTGGCCTCCTCGGCAAAGGACACCGAGGGCGTGGTGTTGACAGTAGCCAAGCCCAACAACAAACCCTCCTCTCCGGAACCAATGATTGTTGATATTGAAGTTCGGGTAATGGGATCGGTGGACGTTCTCGGCGCTGCGCAACCGTTTACCTCCCGCCGAGCGCTGGATCTGGTGACCTACCTGGCCTTCCACCCTGAGGGAGCTGACCGAGATCAGTTAAGGACCCAGATTTGGCCACCAGACGATCCTCCTTCTGAGTCAACCCTGGCCAATACGGTGAGTCGGGCCCGAAAAGCGCTGGGCATCAATGATGACGGCGAGCCCTACTTGCCGAGAGTTAGCCCAGAGGGGATTTATCAGCTGCGAACAGAGGTGGGAACTGATGTTGGCAGGTTCGAAGCTCTCGTCTCCGCCGCCCGCACCGATAACGGGGAACGTGGCCGAGAACGGCTTCAAACCGCTCTCGAACTGGTTCGGGGGACCCCCTTCACCGGGGGCGTTGGAGACATGTACCGATGGGCCGATTTCGGTCTTCGGACCCGAATCGACTGCTTGGTGGACAACACGGCTCATGATCTGGCCAAAAGGTGCATTGATGTCGGCGATTTCCAAGGCGCTCGACAAGCGGTGATGACCAGTCTCCAATTGGTGGGCGTTTGCGAGGAGTGCTACCGCTGGCGGTTGATGGCGGCAGCCGAGAACCCCACCGAGGTGCGCCAGATCATGACCGAACTGGTGGGCTTGCTCCGGCGGGAGAGCGACCAGCCTGAGGCTGACGATCTGATCAGTGCCGATCTGTTGGAACTGTACGAGCAGCTCATGTCGGGCCGAATGGTGTTCAGCTAGCCGACGGAAGTCTGCTCTTCCCTCTTCTTATGGCTGCGGCGGCGGATCCACCAGATCAGAGCGGCAATCACCGCAATGATGGGGAGGAAGGGCAGCAGGACACCGACCACGATCAGGATCACGCTGAACACGGCCACCACACCGCTGGCGCCGTCGGAGACGGAGTCGCCGAAGCCGGGCAGGGCGTCGTCGGTGTCAACCTGCACCCACACCACCGACTCGCCCCACACCTCATCCAGCTCAGTGCCGTCGAAGTCCACGGGGATGGCCGTTACCTCCAGCTCGATGGGCAGGCCTCTGGTGGCCACCCGGCCCGCTAGGCGGCCCTCTTCGATGGGGAGGGTGAGGACTGCGGCCATGAGCTCGTTGGCCTCGATGCGGCTGAAGCGGCCCTGGATGGTTTGGAAGTTGTCCAGGTTGAGGCGGAGGTTGCGGGTGCTCACCTCCACGTCGGTGAGGGCCGAGGTGCCGGTGTTCTCCACCTCCAAGCAGAGGTAGACCTCGGCGTCGGGCTCCACGGTGATGTTCTGCACACCCAGGCACGGGTCGTCGGCGTCTTCGGACACCCAGGCGGTGACCAAGATCCCGGTGTCGGGCAACACCGTGGGCGACTGGGTGATCGACAGCGTGATGGTGGCTAGATCGACCTGGTCTTGCAGGGTGCGGAGCTGACCCCGCAGCCGCTCCAGGGTGGTCTCGCGGTCGAGCAGCTCCCGCTCGAGCTCGGCCACGTCTTCGAGATCGGTGGCCTGTTGGAGGAAGTTCCGCAGGCGCTCCACGCTGGCCTCGGCAGTGATGATGCGGCTGCGCAGATCGACGATGATCTCGGTCACGTCGTCGGAGCTGATTGACTGGTCGACCAGCTTGCCCACCCCCGACAGCCGTTCGAGGGCGGTGGAAAAGTCGGCAGGCAGCACCTTGAAGGTGATGGCGGTGCGGGGCCGGGGCTCGGTTCGGGTGGTTTGGGAGAACACGATGCCGCCCAGGCCCTGCACGATGGCCACTGCTTCACGGCTGGCCGCTTCCACGCCTTCGGCCTGCACGGAGATTTCGGCGGTGTAGATGATGTCGCGGCCCAGATCAGCGGGGGTGAGGGCGGTGGGAACGGCCAAGCCGTTGTCGCCGCTGAGCCGTGTCACCTCGACGACTTCGGCGTCGTCGCTCGCAGCCTCTTCCATCGCCGCTTCATCAGACATTGCTTCGGCCACCTGTGCTGGACCCGAATCATCGCCCGAGTCTTCCGTCGGCATATCGAAATCGGCTGGCTCGGGTGCGTAGCCGGCGTCGTCATCACCATTGACACCGCAGGCGGCAAACAGCACAAAGAAGGCGCTGAACAGCGCCAGCACAGTGAAGATGAGTCGGCGGCGTCGGGTTCTGGTTGGAGTGCGGTTGGCGTCGGACATGGATTTCCTCCCCCGTGAGTGGTGACAAGTAAGACGACGGCCAAGCTCGCTGGGTTCCCCGAGCGATCAACTAATGGTGTGTTGCTGGTGGGTACCCTCAGGGCATCAGGGGAGCTGCTGACGACACAGATCTGGTGAACAAAGCCCAAAAGGGCGACCAGACCGCGTTCGATGCCCTATTGCGGCGGCACTACAACCAGATTTACGCCATCTGCCGACGGCTGGCCGGCAACGAGGCCGACGCCCTGGATGCCACCCAGGAGGCGCTCATCACCCTCGTGCGGCGCATCGACCGCTTCGATGGGCGCTCGAAGTTCACCACCTGGATGCACCGGGTGGTAACCAACGCCTGTCTCGATGAGCTGCGACGGCGCGGTCGGCGTCCGGTGCCGAGCGCGGTGGACGAGCAGCCTCTGGCAACCAGCGAGCGACCCGTGGCCGAATCGGTGGCCGATCGGCTCGACATTGAGTCGGCCCTGGCCCAGCTTCCCGGAGCATTCCGGGTGCCGGTGGTGCTGTGCGACCAGCTGGGGATGAGCTATGAGGAGATCGCCCAGGAGATGGACATTCCTCCGGGAACGGTGAGATCTCGCATCTCCCGGGGTCGCCGACGCCTGGCCGAGCTTCTGAGCGGGAACCCAGACGACCCCGGCCAACGTCACACTGGGGAGCAACCATGAGCGATGAGCACGGCGAGATGACTCCACAGCAGATGGACGAGCTAGCCTCCGCCTACTTGGACGGGGAGGCCTCTCCAGAAGAAGTCGCCCTGGTGGAAGGCGATCCCCGATTGCAGGCTCTGGTTGAGGAGCTCCGGGCGGTCAGGGATTTGATCGCCACTCCGGTTGATGCCCCTTCTCAGGAAGTCCAAGATGAGATGATCGCCCGGGCCTTGGGGCATCGCGCCCCGGTGGTGTCGTTGGACACGGCCCGGCGCCGACTGCGGGCCATTCCCCCGCAGGCCAGAGTGATTCTGGCCGCGGCCGCGGTGGTTGCGGCCATCGCTTTGGTTGGTGTGACTGTATTTCAGGGGCAAAGTGATGAATTCGCCGACGACTCGGGCCCGGCTTCAGCTCCGGCAATGGACGACGCGCCGGCCGACGCTGAACCTGAGGCACCTGCTGCTGTTGCCCCTGCCGAAGCCGAGAGCTTGGAAGTCGTTGAAGAATCGGCACCCATGGATGATTCCGGCGACTCTGGAGAGGTCTTCGCTGCGGAAGCCCCCGCCGAGGAGATGATGGAGGAGGAAATGGCCGTCGACTTCACGGAAGCTCCCGCGGATGATGACTACGCCAGCGAAGAGCGTCCTGAGGATCAAGGCGAGCCCGAGCCGGTGATGGCCGACGAACTAGAAGTTGTACCAACATCGGTCGAAGCCCCCTTGGTATTCGAAACCGCGGCCGATCTCGCCAACTACGCAATGGAGCTTGCTGAGGAGCAGCGCGATGCTCAGGGGCTTGGGCGCCTCGAGGAAGCTACTGGTATCGATCTTATGGGCTGCCCGTTGTTCCCCGACGAAGGGCTCGAGCTACTGGCCCGATTCGATGCAGTGGTGGACGAAACCGAGGTCCAGGTTTCGGTGTACCTCAGTGGGAGCGACTTGCAGCTCACCGAGACAACACTGCCCCCCGAATGCGAACTGCTCAACTTCCACACTTTTGTCGACTGGGCCGAATAGCTGCCGGTCCCCGCCTCTCCCCCAACATCCGATCTGACACACCTCGGCGGTAGTCTGAAGTCCTATGGCTGAAGCCTCTGAGCCGAAAGACGAAGCAACCACTGCTTCCATGCTGGGGCTGTCTGAGGACTGGCCCGAGCAGGCCGCCGATGCCGTGGTCAACGCCGTGGACAAGGTCCGCGATGTAACCACCGGGCCGGTTATCAACATCAGCCGCCTGCTGGCCTATCTCATATTCGGCGTGTTTCCCCTGATTATCGTGCTGGTACTGGGCATCATCGCGGCGGTCCGCGGGCTGGAGATAGCCACCGGGCGGGCTTGGGCCGCGCATGGCATCCTCGGTTTGCTGTTCGTGTCACTCGGTGCCCTTGCCTGGTCGAGGCGAGCTTCATGACCGCCACTGATCAGGACATCCGCAATGTGATCATCGTCGGCTCGGGCCCGGCGGGGCTCACCGCAGCCATCTACTCGGCTCGGGCCAACCTCGCTCCCCTGGTGATCGAAGGCGAGCCATCGTCCACCAGCGACCAGCCGGGCGGGCAGCTGATGCTCACCACCGACGTGGAGAACTACCCCGGCTTTCCCGACGGGGTGATGGGCCCGGAGCTGATGATCAAGTTCCGAGAACAGGCCCAGCGATTCGGCGCGGAGATGCTCACCGACAAGGTCACGAAGGTGGATCTGTCGGGGCCGCCCCACGGCGTGTGGGTGGGCGATCCAGCTGCGCCCGAGCCCACCTACCGGGCGTGGGCGGTGATCGTGTCCACCGGCGCCCAGTCGCTCATGCTGGGCCTGGAAGCCGAAGAGCGACTCATCGGCCACGGCCTGTCTACTTGTGCCACCTGCGACGGATTCTTCTTCCGAGACCAGCACATCGCCGTGGTGGGCGGGGGTGACTCCGCCATGGAGGAGGCCACCTTTTTGACTCGATTTGCCTCAAAAGTCACGGTAATACACCGAAGAGACGAACTGCGGGCCTCCAAGATCATGCAGGATCGGGCGTTTGCCAACGATCGCATCGAGTTTCTGTGGAACAATGTGGTAACTGACATCCACGGCGAAGACAAGCTCGCCGGCATCGAAGTGCAGAACACCGTCACCGGCGAAGCCTCAGTACTGGATGTGACCGGACTGTTCATTGCCATCGGCCACCGGCCCAACACCGACCTGTTCGAAGGGCAGCTGAAGCGCAAAGAGAACGGGTATCTGGTGACCGAGTCCGACTCCAGCCGCACCGAGATTGAGGGCGTTTTCGCCTGCGGCGACGTGCAAGACGACTTCTACCGCCAGGCAGTGACCGCCGCCGGTTCGGGCTGCATGGCCGCTATCGATGCTGAGCGGTGGCTGGAGTCCGCCGGACACGGCTAACCCCGAAATCCGCTGATAGGCTGACCATTCCTCGAACGCTGCTACCGAAGGGATCCCCGAAGATGGCCGAGAGCATCACCACGCTCACCAATGAGACCTTTGATGAGGTCATCGGCAGCGCGGAGCTGCCGGTTGTTGTCGATTTCTGGGCCGAGTGGTGCGGCCCGTGCAAGATGATCGCCCCGATCCTTGATGAGATCGCGGTTGAGAAGGCCGGCGTGATCAACGTGGCCAAACTCAACGTGGACGACGCCCAAGACGTGGCGCTTCGGTACCAGGTGATGAGCATTCCCACGCTGATCGTGTTCAAAGACGGAGAGCCGGCCAAGCGGATCGTGGGCGCCAAAGGCAAGCAGCAGCTGCTTCAGGAGATCGGCGAAGTCGCCTTCTAATTTTCGCTCATAAGCTGCGGGGGGTTGTAGCAGGAGCACCAGTTTTGGCCGATATCCAACTCCCCACCTTGAAACGAGGAGACGAGAGCGAAGACGTCGCTCTTTTGCAGCAGCAGCTGGCAACGGCCGGGTTCGCCCTCGCCCTAGCAGCAAACGGGAGTTTTGACGCCTCCACTGCGGCAGCCGTCGCCGATTTCCAAGCCAGTCGGGGGCTGACCGTGGACGGGATCTGCGGTCCGCATACCTGGAACGCATTGCAAGAGGCCAACTGGTCGCTGGGTGATCGAAACCTGTACTTGAGCCAGCCGATGCTACGGGGGGACGACGTGGCCGAGTTGCAGCTCCGCCTGGGCTCGTTGGGTTTTGACGCCGGGCGGGTAGACGGCATTTTCGGCCCCAATACTGCCGGCGCGGTCACAGAATTCCAGGTGAACACCGGTCTGATCGTCGATGCGGTGTGCGGGGAGGAGACAACCGGCTCGCTCCAGCGCATGTCGGCCAGAGTGACGCCGGCCACGGTGGCCGCGGTTCGAGAGCGGGCCAAACTCCAGGGGGCACCTCGACGGCTGACCGAGCAGCACATCATGATCGCATCCACGAGCACCATGGCCGCGGTGGCGGGAGAGTTGGCCACCGGTTTGCGTCGATCAGGGGCTACCGTGAGCGAGGTCTGTGACTGGCCGGAGGCCGAGCGAGCCGACGAGGCCAATCGCTTGACCGTGGATGTGTACTTGGGATTGCTCCCCTCAAAAGAAGCAGAGTGCCGAGTGGCGTACTTTGCCACCGAGGGATTTGTCTCCCCTGGCGGCAACCGGTTGGCCAGCATTCTGGGACAACGGCTCCCTGCCGCCTTGGGCATCGACGGGGCTGAAGTGAGGGGCATGCGGTTGCCCGTGCTGCGCCATACCCGCATGACCGCAGTTCAATGCCGCATCGGCCCCACCGGCCTCGTGCAAGCCCGTCTCTCCCCCCTCGCCCGCTCCATAGAAGGCAGCCTCGCCCGCTGGGCCACCCAACCTGCTTGACTAAGCGTGGAGCATCACCCGATAGATGCGCTCCAGATCATCCAAGTCAGCAAACTTAATCACCAGTTTTCCCTGATCCTTGCCGAGCGTCACATCCACATTGGTACTGAGGTGATCGCTCAGCAGGCTCTCCAGTTCTAGTACCGCCGCTCCCCTATCAGCGCCGCTCTGTCCCTGTGAAAGCTGCTTGGGCTTCTTGACCGGCGGAGCAACGCTCCGGGCCTCTTTTTCAACCGTTCGCACTGTCAGGCCGTCGGCCACTGCTTTCTTGGCCAGCTTGATCAAGCGCTTCTCGTTGGAGACGCCGAGCAGGGCCCGGGCATGGCCGGCCGACAGTGAGCCGTTGACCACCATGGCTTTGACCTCGTCGGGGAGCTGCAAGAGACGCACCGTGTTCGCCACTGCCGATCGGCTCCGACCGAGTCGTTTCGCCACGGTCTCCTGGGTGAATCCGAACTCCTCAATCAACTGCTGGCACGCCGCGGCCTCCTCAATGGCGTTCAGGTCTTCGCGGTGCAGGTTCTCCAGCAGGGCCTGTTCGAGGGCATCGGCGTTTTCCGCGGTGCGGACAACCGCGGGAATCCGATCCAGTCCCGCCTGTCGGGCGGCCCGGCAACGGCGCTCGCCGGCGATCAGCTCGTATCTTCCGTCTTCACTGGGGCGGACCAACACCGGCTGGAGCACGCCAACTTCTCGGATCGACTCTGTGAGCACATTCAATGCCGCCTGGTCGAACTTGTCTCGGGGCTGGTACGGAT